>NZ_JBHXMF010000007.1:153761-200257 GCF_042721055.1 Streptomyces sp. NPDC058470 | reverse complement strand
CTCCGGCCGGGCGGGCCTGGCGCCCCGCCTGCCCCCAACCCACCCCCGACCCTGAGTCCCTTGCATGGCGCGATCTGGCCCAGGTGGTGAACACCGCGGCCCGCGCGGACCCATCGGTGACCCGACTCTGGCCCCCGTGCACCACGGGGGAACAGTCGGCCGAGGCGGCACTCCGACAGGAACTAGCCCGGGAACTGCACGAGTTGGCCTCGCGCGATACGGCGACACAACAGGCGCTGATCGAGTGGTTGCACCACCATCCTGGCCCTGCCCGCACACCACCCGCTCCCACATCCGCGGCGACCACCAATGTCATCAGCGGTAGTTCCGTGGTCCACGGCCCGAGCGTGCAGGCCCGGGACATCCACGGGGGCATCCACTTCCATCCACCCTCCCCTGCACCCCCACCTCGCCTCCCCATGCCCCGTCAACTGCCTCCGGTGACCGCGCGGTTCATCGGCCGGGAAGCCGACCGGCGGGCCCTGAACGCGCTGCGCGCCCAGCGGTCGGCGCACGCGCCGCAGGTCCTGGTGGTCAGCGGGCTCGCGGGTGTCGGGAAGACCACCTTCGCCACCCACTGGCTGTGCGAGCACGTCGGCAGTTTTCCCGACGGCCAGCTCTACGCCGACCTGGGCGGACAGACCACCGACGGGGAGAGCGGGCCCGTCTCCCCTGCCAACGTTCTGGAAGCCTTCCTGGTCGCACTCGGCGCGTCCTCCGTGCCGGCCGGGATCGCGCAACGGAGCGCACTGTGGCGTTCGATGACCTCGGGGCTGCGGCTGGCCGTCCTCCTGGACAGCGCGTTCACGGCTGCTCAGGTACGCCCACTCCTGCTCGGTGCGCCGACCGGCCTCACGGTGGTGACCAGCAGAAGCAACCTCACCGGACTGCGCCTCGACGGCGCGTCCGTGCACCGGCTGGACGGGCTTCCCGCCGAGTCGGCCGTCGAGCTTCTCGCCGTGGGCGGTGGCACGCGCGTGGCGCGGGAGCCGACCGCCGCGCGTGAAGTGGTCAGACTGTGCGGCCGCCTGCCGCTGGCCGTGACCCTGGCCTCCGCCCAGCTCGCACTGCGCCCCCACCGTTCCGTGTCCGCCCTGGCCGACAGCCTGTCCCGTGGTCAGGGTGCCGTCGACGCGCTGCGCGTCGACGGGGAGGCCGTGATGCGTACGGCGCTCGACATGTCGTACGACGTCCTGCCGGACGAGGGCCGCGCGCTGTACCGCCGGATGGGACTGCTGCCAGCGGATCGCCACGACCTCTCGTTGCTGACCGCCTTCGCGAGCGAGGAGGAGGGATCGCGTGACACCGGGCACGCCGCCGACACCGCCGACACCGCCGTCAGCGCGCTCGTGGAGGCGAATCTCCTGGAAGAGACGGGTCCGGGCACGTATCGATTCCATGACCTCGTCCAACCGCACGCCCGTCGGCTCGGCGAGGAGCTGGAGGACGCGGGTAGGCGGGAGCGCACGCTTCGCTGCTTCGTCGACTGGTGCCTGTCCACCGCGGCTTCGGCAGAGAGCATCCTCACCCCCAGCCACCGACTGCCGGAGCACGACCGCCCGGCGGAAACAGTGCCCCCGACCCCACTCGACGGTCCCGAGGAGGCACTCGCCTGGCTGGACACGCACCGCAACGGTCTGATGGGCGCGGTACGGAACTCGGCCCGGCTCAGCTGGCACTCCTCCTGCTGGCGTCTGACGGACCTCATGTGGCCCCTTTTCCTCCGATTACGCCCGTCCGAGATGTGGATCGAGGCACACCGCCTCGGTCTCGAAGCGGCACGCCGAAGCGGATCGAGGCAGGGTGAGGGCCGCATACTCACCTCCGGCGCGATCGGCTTGCGCAACGCCGGCCGGTACCCGGAGGCGGCGGACTGGTACCGACAGGCGCTGGAGATGGCCACGGCCGACAACGACATACGCCAACAGGCGCAGGCCCTGAGCGGATTGGGACACGTAGGTCTCCTGACCCACCGGCTCGATGAGGCACGCGACCACTTCGAGCACGCCTTGCGGCTGAGGGAGTCGATCGGCTACCGGCGGGGAGCCGCCCTCTCCCGGCGACGCCTCGGCGAAACCGCTCTGGCCGCCGGTGACCTGGCCATGGCCGCCGAGCAGCTGCGCCGGGCCGGCACCGAACTGGAGGCGCTGGGAGAGACGTACGAGGCGACCCGCGTCCTGGCCCTTCTCGGCCATGTCCTGGACTGCGGAGGGGACCGCGACGGAGGCGTCCGGCGATTGCTGGAGGCGCTCGCGTGCTTCCGGGAGGGCGACGCCCGGTCCGAGCACTGGGAGGCCCGCTGCCTGGAATGGCTCGGCCAAGCCGCCGAGTCACGTGGTGATCATGCGGAATCGATACGCCAATACGAGGCCGCCCGAGATCTCTTCCGACGCCTGAGCCCCGAGGACGCACAACGCCTGGACGACCGGCTGCGGCAGTAGTGATCGCCGCCGCGGCCGGCCGTTCCGAGGGTCAGCGACGTGGCATCGGGGCGACGGAACGCAGTGCGCGCGGTGATCTCCCGGACACCACCCAGGCGTGGACGACCGAGGCAACCACATGGAGTGGGAGCGGAGCATCGGACTCGCCCCGCTCCGGCCGTACGAACGACACGGCACCCGTCCTGTCCCGTACCGCGATGACACACCTTGCGGCCGTATCGGGTACGGCGGCGGCAAGGCAGCCAGGATGGCCCGCCAGCAGGTCGTGCACCCGGCGGTGAGCCGACGAAGGCGGCAGCGGCACACGGCTCACGAGTACATCGGCGTGTCCCATGAGCTCTGTCAGTTCAGGGCTGTCCGCGTCCACCCACAGGTGCACATCGCAGGAAGGCGGGCCGGGGGCGTGCGGGCAAGGGCACGGGTACGGGTACGGGTGCGGGAACGTGTGCTGCGTCGGGGACGGGATCAGCAGGTCGGATCGGACGAGAGCCGGACCGTGTGCCGCATCCGAACGCCAGACGACGAAGGACGACCGGTCGTCCAAACCGTCACCACGGGATACCTCGCCGGTCCGTGCCACACGGAAGCACACCGTGGCCCACGCGGCATCCTGCTCCGGGGGCGCGAGTCGGCCGCTCACAGTGCCGCTCGGCTGCCGGCGGAGGTCTCCCACGGCGTCAGTGGCGGCGGCGGCGGGGGCGGCGCGACGAACGGCGGACGGGCGGGTTCTCCCAGCCCGAGCATGCGGTAGACGACCGAACGCATCCGTCGGTGGAACTGGCCCGGCGCCGACGACAGCGAGGCGGCGACATGGTCGTACTGCCCCGGACGGTGCAGCTGTGCCGCGTACTCCAGTTGCTCCACCAGTGGGTACCCCGGGGAGACCACGGGCGCGACGGCGGACAGCAGAGCCGCCGGGGAGAAGGCCGACACCTCGCGCCGGGATCCGGCCGTCAGCAGCACCGTCGCGTCCGTGAGCGTCGCGTATACAGAGAGCGATCCGTGGTCGCCGACAATCCAGTCGGCCGCGATGAGCAGCGCCTGCCAGTCGGCTTCCGGGGGGATCACCGCGATTCCCCGGCTCTGGCAGCAGGACAGCCAGCCGTGCACCTGTCGGGTGCCGTGCCCCGCGAACACGTTGGGATGGACCAGCATCGCGACGCGGTAACCGTCACCCGGCAACTGGCTCAGCAGCTGCGGCAGCAGGGAGTCGAGCCGTCCGAACGTCGAAGCCGGTCCCCAGGTCGACGTGACAATCACGAGCCGCTGCCCGTCCTCGATGCCCAGCGCACGGCGGTAGGACTCGCGCCTGGGCCTGCCTGCCGTGATCCGGTCGACGCACGGATCGCCCACCACGTGGGCCACCGGCAGCGCCTCCGGGCAGGACCAGGCGAGCTCCTCCCGATCCCGGTCATGGGCGTAGACGATCGCCGCCGGGACCAGCCGCCCCTCGTGCAGCAGGTGCTGGCGGCTCAGCATCCCGGGCGACCTCCGCTCTCCCGGTGCCAGTGTGGTGACGTCGGTGAGCAGTTTGATCTGCCCTGCCCCGTGCGAAATGCGTACGACCGGAGTGCGCAGTTCGTGCACTCCGCGGGAGCCCGCCGCGAGCGCGAGGTCGAACTCGGCTCGCAGGGCCTCTTCCCAGGGCACCGTGGTGATGCCCAGGCTCTGCAGGAACTCGGTGGCTCCGTTGCCGAAGGCATGGGGTGCGACCGTGAAGACCAGTTGAATGCGCAGGTCGGTCTCCAGCAGCTCGAAGACCTCGCGCAGTCGTTGGGCGAAGGTCACTGTGTGCACGACCACCAGGACCCTCTTGCAGTCTCGTACCGTCAGCCAGTGCCCCTGCTCGATCAGTGCTGATTTCGTCGTTCTGACAGACATGCGATCCCCCGTCGTCGTCGCTGCGTACAACAGACGGCAGGGATTCCCCGTGCGCGCAGCGCTTTCCTTGCATACGTCTTGCAGCACCCTTGCCCTGGCGTGTAGCTGTGGCACATGGCAGGGAGTTGTCGGACTGCGGGTGGTCGAAGGCGGGGCGGGGCGGCGCGGTTTCGGCTGGGGCCCGGGCGCGTGGCCCAAGTCGAGGCGAAGCCCCATCCCGAGGGCCTTCGGGGCCGAAGGGCTCCCGTCGACTGAGACAGGAAGCTCAGGGGAGTCCTGGCTCCGCTGTCGCCGATGTGTCCTGTCCGCCGGCCACCCAGCCGACGGCATCTCATCGCACAGGGGCGCGAGGCCTTCGAGCGCACGGTCGTTGCCCCCGATGTGCGACGTTGCAGAGGAATCCATGGCGCGGCCGCGCAGGTACGGCCCTGGGGTTGCCCGGAGCGATCAGGACGGGGCAGAACCGCCATCGACTGCCGTGCGGTGACGCGTGTAGTGGCGAGCTGCTCGGGCGCGGTTTCCGCATGATGGCTTGCGCGGGAACGGTCGAAGCCGAGGATGCAGGAGCCGACACCACTGCTGGCGCCCGTGACTCTTGACGAAATAGCGCACGCAACGGGGCGCGGTGCAGGAGCGCAAGTGCATGCGGTGCGAGCCGCTGAGAAAGTCGATGGCGGCTCGGGCCCAACGCGCTTCACCCGCGCTGCGGAGTTACCGCGTCAAGTACATCGCCTCCAAGGCCACAGCAGCCGTCCTCGCCCCCCTGGGTATCCGGAGCGCCGCAACGTAGGCCGACGGCCGCCTGCGGGGTGCCGGCGGATGCCCGCAGCGCTTAGGTGATGGCGCGGTCGCACGACACCTGGACGAGCTCGTATACGGGATGCGGCGCCTGAACAGTGCGGGGAACTCCGGCTGATCCCTGTCTGGGCTGAGGAGCAGGGACAGGTGAGGCCGGTCGGCAGCCCGGGGCACCGTCCTCAGTCGAGGCTGGAGATCTCTGAATCGGGACGGGACGGACCGTTTCGCGGCAGATGACAGGCCGCACGTAGAGCATCCATCTTCTCTACGTCGGTGGTCTCGGCCGCAGTCGCATACGTGATGATCCTGAGGCCGGTACCGGCAGGCATCAGGACATCGACGTCGAGGGCGATGTCACCCACCACTGGATGCTCGATGGTCTTGCGGTCGCCGACATAAGGACCAGCGGTGCCGTTGAACCACAGACGGGCGAAGCGCGGGTTGCTTCGAAGCAAGCCTTCGACGAGTGCGGAAAGACGTACATCATGGGGATGGGCGGCCGCTGTCACACGCAAGTCGGCGACGAGGTCCTCCTCCTGCGCTTCGCTGCCCTTCCACGACCGAACGGGCCATGCCGCAATGGGGTCCCGGTCTCGGCCGGCTCCCGCCCGGAACATCCCGGCGACGAGATTGCGCTCGGCCCAGCCGTACGCACTGGGATCGCCGACTACGGCCGTCCACATCTTGTTCCAGCCGATGATGGTCCAGTCAGCGGCGAAGACCCCGGCGGGAATCCCTCCTAACGCGTGTACCAGTCGCTGCACACTCATGGGTATGCGCCTGGAGACGTTCCCGGCGGAGGGCGGTGCAAGGTAGGCGCAGCGAAACAGGTGGTCACGCTCGGACGGGTCCAGACGCAGCGCTCTGGCCAGGGCGGTGACCACCTGGACCGAGGGGTTGCGAGCACGGCCCTGTTCCAGCCGCACCAGGTAGTCGACCGATATGCCTGCCAAACTGGCCAGTTCTTCGCGGCGCAGTCCAGGGATGCGCCGCTCCCCGCCTGCCTCCAGCCCGCTGTCCAGCGGTGACATACGCTCACGCCAGCCGCGCAGAGCCATGCCGAAGTGATTCATCGTTGCCATGCGGGTCATCGTCGTCCAGGTGCCGCGGACGACACGAAGCTTCTTTGGCCGCACAACGGATTCGTTACATAGAGTCGAGCTCTGGCCATCGATGTCGGGTTACGGCACGCCGCCCGACAGAGCGTCGCCGGACGCGTCGGGCATGGCCTCCCAGTGCCCCCGGGTGAAGGTGAAGGTGACGGCCCGCCACGCGGCGGTGGTCTCGCCGAAAGCGCGACTAACGCCCTTAAAACGTGCGGGACTTGAGGCGAGACCTGTAATTCGACGTGGACGTCGTGCTCGGTGGCGCGGCCCGCCGACCGTGCGGCGGCGTCCAGCAGCGTTGCGCGTGGGCCGTCCTGCATGTCGGCGGCTTCGGAGATCGCCGGCCCGTGGCAAGCGCCTCCCCGTCCGGCCGGTACTCCGCCGGTGCAGCGGGTCGGGTCGGGCCGAGGTGACGTTGGTCATGGTCATGGTCATGGTCATGGTCATGGTCATGGTCATCGAATCGTCCAGGTCTGGTTGTCCCAGCCGCTGCATTCCCAGAGGACCACCACCGTTCCGCTCGTGCCCCCGAAAATGGTGACGCATTTCTTTGACTGATCACCCAGCAGTTCCGCACCGGAGAAGTGGAATTGCTGGCTGGCGTCGCCGCTGCACCCGGTCAGTTGGATCTCGGTCCGGTCATCGCTCGCCCCTCCGGCCACGGTCATGCATTTCCCCGATGACCGGAAGCTCCCGTCCGATCCGATCTGCCATCGCTGCGTCGCGGAGCCGTCGCACGTGGCCTGGATGAGCTGTATCCCCTCGGTCCCGGCGCCGCCGCTCAGGCACTTCTCCGTGGCGGGGACCACCAGGGTCTGGCCGGTGGCGGGGGCGTCCGATGAGTCGGATCCGCTGTCGGTGGTCGGGTTCTCGTCTCCGGGGCCAGGGGCGGAATCCTCCTGTCCGGCCTTGGGCGCCGACTGCTGCGACGAGGGGTGCGCCGTCGACGACGTGACGCCGGAACTCGTGGAGCTCGACGGTGAGGAGGAAAGAGAAGAGGCTGTCGGCGTGTCCGCGGACTGCGACGGCGTGGTGCCGTCGGTCGGGAGCGTGCCGGACGCCGTGACGTCGCTGGTGTCCTTCTCCGTCGTCGTGTTGATCAGCAACGCGGTCGTGATCATTGCCGCCGTGGCGACCACTGCGGCGAGCACGAGCAGCTTCTTCGAACGGACCGTTCGGCCGCTGGAGGGACGCGGCGTCTGCGGGTCGGTCGGGGCCGGCTTCGGGCGTTCCGCTGCCAGGGCTCCCCGGTCGGCGGCAGACGCCTTGCGTGGTCTGCGCGGTGAGTACGGTGATGGTTCCGAGGCCGGTGATGAGTTTGAGGCCGGTGATGGCTTCGAGTTCGGTTCCGGCTTCAAGTCCGGTCCCGGCTGCGAGCTCGACTGCTGCTTCACAGCCGCCGGAGCCGGAGCCGGAGCGGCGGCGGCCGCCGCCGCCGACGCACGGGCGGCGGGCGGAGTGCTTGAGGAGCCCACTCGCCGTATTCGTCGCGGGTCGGCATCCACCGCCCGCAGGAGGCGCTCGGCGTCCTCGGCGGACAGCCGCTCGGCCGGTTTGCTCGTGAGCAGACCCTGGATCAGTGAGGTGAGCGGCCCGGCGGCCCTTACCTCGGGAGCCGGTTCCATGGCGATGGCGTACATCGTCTCCGTCACGGTGTCCCGGAGGAACGGTGAACGCCCGTCCACCGCCTGGAACAGCGTGGCGCCCAGCGCCCACAGGTCGGCCTCCGGGCCCGGCGGCCCGCCGACAAGGCGCTCGGGGGCCATGAAGTCGACCGACCCGACCAACTGGCCGGTGCGGGTGAGAGCCGAGGTCTCGGCCGCCTGGGCGATGCCGAAGTCGGTGAGGACCACCCGGCCGTCCTCGGCGAGCAGTACGTTCGCCGGCTTGACGTCCCGGTGCAGGACCCCGGCCCGGTGCGCCGCCCGTAACGCGGCGAGCACGCCGCGGCCGACCCTGGCGGCCTCTTCGGGCGGGACCGGGCCATGTGCCTTGATCAGGTCGGCAAGGGTGATCGAGGGCACGTACTCCATCACGATGATGGGCAGACCCTCGTCCTCCACGACGTCGTGGACGACAACGACATTGGTGTGACTGATCCTGGCGGCGCTGCGGGCCTCGCGGCGAGCGCGCTCGAAGAGGGTGGCGAGTTCGTCGGCGTCCAGATGCGGCTGGAGGTGGAGCTTCTTGACGGCGACCTCGCGGCCGAGGAGATCGTCGTGGGCGCGCCACACGGTGGCCATACCGCCTCGGCCGATCCGGCCGAGGACACGGTAGCGGCCGGCGATCAGCCGTCCTGTGTCGGACACCGTGGGGTTCCTTTCCACTGCTTCAGGACCGATCGGGCCGACGGCGCCACAGGGCTCCGCCGACCGACCATACGACCAACGACCCCTCGGGTACGGCGTGTTGAGGAGTGGCCTGTCATCGCCCGAAGGGAGCGATCATGCTTTGGCCAGGTGACGCCCCCGCATCGATATCCCTCATGTCGCCCATCGGTGCCGTTCATCGAAAGGGACCTACGAGGAGAGCGGCGAGTCCCCGGAGCCCGGGTGGATACCGAGAGCGCGGAGCGCGGCTGTAGCTGCACGGCTGAAGCGGTGCGCCGTCCGGCGCCGGGATCGGCGTCATCGGCCCGCGGTCGGGCCCGGAAGCGGCCCCTGTCCAAGGCGCGCCGGGCCCGAGTGCCGCACGCAGGGCGCAGGGCGGCTCCAGGACTGTTGGTCGGTTCCATGAGGAGTGCGGCCGCCATTGGGGGGGTCTGTGTGGGATCAGTCAGGGCCCGGATTCGCTTGGACAACGGCTTCCGACTGTCTCCGGTTCGGGGTGTGCGGCGCTAGGCCCTGACGCCGCGAGGCCGCCCTCCGGGCGACGACGGGAAGGTGACGACAGGACCTACGAGGCCCGGCCACAAGCAGGGCGGCGCCGCCATCCCACGTCATGAAGGTCCGACGAACGCGGTCACCGAACTCGCCGGAACCTTCGCGTGCCTGATCATCCTCCACAGGACACGGCAGCCGCCAGCCTCGGGGGTAGGAACAGCAGTACCACCCCGGCCCTGGGCCCGCTGTCCCACCCACACCACGGGGCGGAAGGGCCACCGGGCCAGGTTCCGTCCGGTGGCTCCAAGCCGCCTCCGCACCAGGAGTCCGCGAGCGCATCCGAGGCGCGCCGGGAGTAGCACGTCCGGGCAGGGGCAGAAGGGGATGCGGGTGAGAGGTGGTTGGGCATGAGCACGAGCACACCGTTCCCAGGGATGATCGCGGGCATGGCCCTGGCGTTCGCCGACAGCTTCCGAGACGCGAGGGATACAGGGCATGCGGGACGCTTCCGAGCGGAACCGTCGATGAACGCCGCCGTGCAGCCGGGCTGCATCACCCTCTCCGAACGGGACGTTCAGCGGCATGTGGTTGAACACACCCGGGTACTGCCCCGGCACGGCCGACGGCTGGAAGTGGACCTGCGTCTCCGGCTGGAACCGGACCCTCCCCCGAACGCCGTGCTACACACCCGCCTCCGCCCGAGTGCGGCCTCGCACCGCCTGCCCCGTGTCCGCTGAGCCGTACGTCGAGGTGCCCCGCGAGGCCGGCCGGGCACGTCGGCCCCGCTGGCCACGGCGGGCCGCGAGCTGGCGGTGCGCGCTACGGCGCACGCCCGTGTCGCTGTGGAACGACGACATCACGGACTACGCGGCGGCGCTGACGTACTACGCGATCCTGGCGGTGCTCCCCGCCATGCTGGCGACGGTCCTGGGGTTCGGTCTGATCAGCCCGGACACGGCCGAGGAGTTCATCAGCCACGTCACCGCCTACGCCCCGGCCCAGTCGGGCGCCGAACTCCACACCGTCCTGTCCCACGCGCTGGACGCGGACGGGACGGTCTGGCCGCTGCTCGTGACAGGTGCGGCCAGCGCCCTGTGGTCGGCCACCAGTTATCTCGCCGTCTTCCGCCGCGCCCTGCACCGTATGCACCGTGTCGAGGACCAGCGCTCGACCTGGCGCAAGGCGCACCGCATCGTGCTCACCGCGCTCGTACTCCTCGGCCTGCTGCTCGTCGGCTCGCTCACCCTGCTGCTGACCGGCCCGCTCGCGGAGGCCGTCGGCCGGACCCTCGGCGTGGACGCCACCGCGGCCTGGGCGTGGAGCCTGCTGCGCTGGCCGGTGCTGCTGTGCCTGGTCGCTCTCCTGGTCGTGGTCGTCTTCCACACAGGCCCGGCCGTCGCGCGCCGACGCGGGCACAGCCTGTCCGGCGGCGCGCTGGCCGCCGCCCTGTGGCTGGCCGTCTCCGCGGGCTTCTCGTCGTACGCCTCGACACTCGGCGCCTACAGCAGGCTGTACGGCTCGCTCTCCGGCATCGTCGTCTTCCTCATCTGGCTGTGGCTGTCGAACCTGGCGCTGCTCACCGGAGCGCAGTTCGCCGCGGAACTCTCCAAGGACACGGGCCCCCGTGCTCAGAGCACGGAGACGCCACCCGTCCCGTAGTACTCGTAGGAGATGTGCGGGGACAGCGCGCGGAGGAAGTCGGGTGCGTCGAAGATCTCGCCGGCGGAGACGACGCCGACGGTGCGGGTCCGGCCGGTGAGGATGCGCTGGACCGCCTCCACCGCGAGCGGTGCGGTGACGGCGTAGATGTCCCGGCCGCTTGCCGCAGCGCGCCGTTCGGTACCGCCGGAGCGTACGACGGCGTCGACGAGGAAGGTCTGGTCGGAGCGCCCGTTGTCGTCGGCCGCGGTCGGCGCCGGGGTGTCGGGGGCCGAGAGGTCTCCGGCCGCTTCGGTCGTCATGTGGGTGCGCACCTCGGGGATGGAGAGGTGGCTGGGGATGGTGACCACGTCGGCCATCGTGAACTCCCCGACGACCGCCCTGGTGCCCATCGGGTCGGGGAAGGGCCACTTCAGGAGCGTCGGCTCGTCGTCGTGGTAGTCCAACCGCCCGTCCGTGAAGCGGACGCGCCGGCCGCCGCGCCGCTCCCGCGAGACCGTGCCCGCGGTGCGCGTCCCCGGAGTGGGGTGCCAACTGCTCAGTCCGTACGCGATGTCCGCTTCGTCGGCCGCCGTCCAGTCCCCCATCGCGGCCGTGGCCAGCAGGTCACCGAGGCCGCCGTAGAAGGCCATCGCGGGGACGATCACCGCTCCCGCCGCGCGGGCGCGGTCCGCGAAGTGCGTGAACGTGTCGAGGTTGGCCTCGATCTCGGCCGCCACATCGACGTACGGAATCCCGGCGCGCAAGGCCGCCTCGATCACGGGAGCGGCGGTGACGGCAAAGGGTCCGGCGCAGTTGATCACCGCGTCCACCCCGTCCAGGGCACGGTCGAGCGAGGCGGGATCGTCGACCGACGCCGGGCGGACCTCAAGTCCGGGCGCGGATGCCGCCAACTCCCGCAGCTTGCCGGCATCCCGGCCGGAGAGAACCGGGACGAACCCGCGCGCCCGCAGCTCTGCCACCACGAAGCGCCCGGTGTGTCCGTACGCGCCGAACACCGTCACCATCTGCCCCGATACCGATTCCGATACCGATTCCGACACCGATCCCATGGGTACTCCCCCGCACTAATCGAACTAGTCGAATGATCTGCTTGCTTCGCTGAGAACATCCTCGCGAGAGCAGGCAGCCCACCGTGAGTGTCCGGAACGACGTACCCCGTACAGTTTCGGACATGGGTATCGTCGCGCTGGCCGTCACCGAGGGAATGCTGCACTTCGAACTGTCCATGGCGTACGAGGTGTTCGGCTCCGCTCCGGTCGGCGTGGGCGTCTCCTGGTACGACGTCCAGGTCTGCGGGTCGGACGCCGTGCGGGTGGGCCGGTTCCGGCTGGAGCCGGACCAGGGGCTCGACCGGCTCCGGACTGCCGACACCGTGATCGTCCCCGGCTGGGCGGACCTCGACGAGGAGCCGCCCGCCGATCTCGTCGACGCGGTGCGGGCGGCCCACGAGGCAGGGGCGCGCGTGGCCTCGCTGTGCACGGGCGCGTTCGTACTGGCCGCCGCCGGACTGCTGGACGGCAAGCGCGCGACCACACACTGGGCGCACACCGACGTCCTGGCCGCCCGCTACCCACGGGTGGAGGTCGACCCGGACGTGCTCTACGTGGACAACGGCAGCGTGCTCACCTCCGCGGGCAAGGCCGCCGCGATGGATCTGTGCCTGCACCTCGTCCGCCTCGACCACGGTTCGTCCGTCGCCAACGCCGTCGCCCGCCGACTGGTCGTGCCGCCCCACCGGGCGGGCGGCCAGGCGCAGTTCGTGGCCGCCCCGGTGCCCAGCCGGGACGACCACCCGCTCGCCGCGCTGTTTCCCTGGGTGATCGAACGCCTCGACCAACCGCTTACCGTGGAGGACCTGGCACGCCGGGCAGGGATGAGCTCGCGCCAGCTGGGCCGCCACTTCAGGGCGGTGACCGGCACCACTCCGCTGCAATGGCTGCTGACCCAACGGATCCGCCACGCACAGGAGTTGCTGGAGACCACCGACGACATGGTCGACGCCGTCGCGACAGCCACCGGCATGGGCACCGCCACCACACTGCGCCGACACTTCAACCGCACGATCGGCGTGCCTCCGGACACCTACCGCCGAACCTTCCGCTCGCGGCCCCGCACCGGCTCCTCGTGAATCTGGATGTCCTCGTGAAGGTGTACGACGAGCCAGTGGCCGTCGGGGTGTGCGCGTCGCAGGACCGCGGTGTTGCGGGCCAGTTGGGGTGGGGCGGTGCGGAAGTCGACCCGTAGCCAGTAGCGGGCCACGGCGAGGTCTCCGAAGACGTCGACGACCTGGTCGTATGCCGTGAGGCCGGTCTCGGCGGGGGCGCCGTCGGTCGTGGGGCGGCTCTCCCGGACGCGGTCCAACTCGGTTTTTCCGCAGAGGAGTTCGGGGGTCGCCGAGTCCCAGACGGTGGCCTCGGGGTCGAGGAAGGAGTCGATGCGCTCGCGGTCGCCCGCGGTGTAGCCCTCGTACATGCCCGTGATCACCGCCCACACCTCGGCCAGGTCGGCGGGTGCGGCACCCGGGCGGGCGCCGCCGTCGGGTGCGGGACGGGCGGAACGGGACGGCGAAGCGGGCATGACGGGGTCCTTGGGTGAGTGGTGGAGCGAGGGGCGGCTCGCGTCGTCTCCTTGGGTCACGGCTCGGGTCAAGGGAGTACGACGAGGTCCCGGGGCCTGCGGTTGAGGCGCTCCCCGCCGTCCTCCGTGCAGATCACGATGTCCTCGATCCGCGCTCCGTACCGGCCGGGCAGGTAGATGCCGGGCTCGACGGAGAAGGCCATGCCGGGCTCCAGCGGAAGTTGGTTGCCGGCCACGATGTAGGGCTCCTCGTGGCTCTCCAGGCCGATGCCGTGTCCGGTGCGGTGAATGAAGTACGGCCCGTATCCGGCGTCGGAGATGGTGTCCCGGCCGATGGAGTCCAGCCGCTCGGCGGTGATGCCGGGCCGTACCGCGTCGGTCTGGGCACGTTGGGCGCGCAGCAGTACGTCGTGGAGCCGACGGAAGTCGGCGGGCGGCTCGCCCACCGCGTACACCCGGGTGGAGTCGGAGCAGTAGCCGTCCCGGGTCGTGCCGCCGATGTCGACCACCACGGGGTCGCCGGGCCGGATCGTACGGTCGGACACCTCGTGGTGCGGGCTGGCGCTGTGCGGTCCGGAGCCGACGATGACGAAGTCGGCGCGGACGTGCCCCTCGGCGATGATCGCGTCCGCGATGTCCCGGCCGACCTCGCGTTCGGTGCGTCCGGCCCGCAGCCACTCGCCCATGCGGGCGTGCACCCGGTCGATGGCCGCGCCGGCCCGGCGCAGGGCTGCGGCCTCCTGCGGGGTCTTGCGCATCCGCAGCCCGTTCAGCACGCTCCCGGCCAACTCCTGTTCGGCGCCCGGCAGTACGGCACGGAAGGCGATGGTCTTCTCCGCCCACATGCGGTTGTCGACGCCGAGGCGGGCCGTCCGGGCGGGCAGCCGGGCCGCGACGAGGGCGTAGGGGTCGTCGGTCTCGTGCCAGCCGGTGATCTCGATGCCCAGGTCACCGGCCGGGGACGCCTGGGCGGCCGGTTCCTCCAGGGCCGGTACGAGCAGGAAGGGGTCGCCCTCGGCCGGCAGGACCAGGCAGGTCAGCCGCTCCAGCGGCAGGGCGTCGTAGCCGGTCAGATAGCGCAGGTCCGCACCGGGCGAGATCAGCAGGGCGTCAAGACCGGCTCGGGCCGTGGCTCTTCTGGCCTCGTCGAGGCGGTCGGCCGGGTACAGAGCCGCGGCCGGTTCGACGGGACCGGGACGGTCGTCGTCGGGCGTCGGGTCGTCGGACATCAGGTCTCCTCGAAGCATGGGACACCCACGGGAGGTGCCGCGATCACGGCATGGGGGCGTTGAGTTGAGGGGCGACCGACACCGGGCGGCGCCGTGGAACGCCCCCCGGCCAGTCGGCGCAGCCCGGATCGGCCCAGGTCAGGCCGCGTACAACCGGCACGCCACGCCCCCGGCGATCAGCTGCGGCTCCTCGCGGTCGCAGCCGTCGAAGACCTGCGGGCAGCGGGGATGGAAACGACAGCCGCTCGGCGGGTCGGCGGGGTCGGGTACGTCGCCGGGGAGTTCGGCGGGCAGTACTCCCGCCCCGTCGGGCTGCGGTACGGCGGCCAGCAGTGCCCGGGTGTAGGGGTGCCGTGGGTCGGCCCAGACCTCGGCGGTGGGGCCGGTCTCCACGATCCGCCCGAGGTACATCACGGCGATCCGGTCGGCGATCAGCCGTACGACGGACAGGTCGTGGCTGATGAACAGCAGCCCGGCGCCCGACTCGACGGCCAACGACCGCATCAGGGTGGCCACTTGGAGCTGGGCGGAGGCGTCGAGGGCGGAGATCGGTTCGTCGCCGACGAGCAGCCGGGGGCGGGCGGCGAGCGCGCGGGCGATGGCGATGCGCTGCCGCTGCCCGCCGGAGAACTCCTGCGGGTAGCCCTGTGCCGCACTCGCCGACAGCCCGACCCGGGTCAGGAGATCCTCCGGGGTGGTGTCCGAGGGTGCCTCACCGCGTACGGCGGCCGTACGGATGCCGTCCGCGATCTGCGCGCCCACCCGGCGCCGGGGGTTGAGGGAGCCGTACGGGTCCTGGAAGACCATCTGGACGCCGGTGAGGGCGGGGTCGCGGCGGCGCACCCGCAGCGGGCGTACCGGTGTGCCGTCGTAGCTGATCCGGCCCTCCGAGGGCGGGGTGAGACCGCAGACCGCGCGGGCCAGGGTCGACTTGCCGCAGCCCGACTCGCCCACCAGCCCGACGACTTCACCCGCCCGCACCTGGAGGCTGACCCCGGCGACGGCACGGGTGGGCGGCGCGCCCGGCCGGTGGTACTGGACGACGAGGTCGTCCACCGAGAGGAGGGGGGCCGTCGGGTGGGGGGTCACAGGGGTCGTCATACGGTGCTCCTTCCGGGGAGCGCGTCCAGGAGCTGACGGGTGTACGCGTGCTGGGGGTCGGTGAGGACCCGGCCGCGTGGTCCGGTCTCGACGACCAGGCCGTGGCGCATCACGCTCACCTCGTCGGCGATCGCGGACATCACGCCCAGGTCGTGGGTGACCAGCAGGACGGCGAGACCGAGGTCGTCGCAGAGGCCGCGCAGCAGCCGCAGTACGCCGGCCTGCACGGTCACGTCGAGGGCGGTGGTCGGCTCGTCGGCGATCAGCACCTTCGGCTCGCAGGCCAGCGCGATGGCGATCGCGATGCGCTGGCGCATCCCGCCGGAGAACTGGTGCGGGTAACGCCCCAGCGACTCAAGGGGGTTGGGGATGCGGACCTGCGTGAGCAGCTCGGCGGCCCGCGCCTTCGCGGCCTTGCGGTTCAGCTTCAGGTGGTGGCGCAGGTGGTCGGTGAGCTGGTGTCCGATGCTGAGCATGGGGTGCAGGCTGGTGGACGGGTCCTGGAACACCATGCTCACCGATCGCCCGCGCAGCGCGGCCAGTTGACGGGGTGGCAGGGTCAGCAGGTCCCTACCCTCCAGCTCGATCCGGCCGCCGGTCCGGGCGCCCGGCGGCAGCAGTCCGAGCGCCGCCAGACCGGTCATGGTCTTGCCCGATCCGCTCTCGCCCGCGAGCCCGTGCACCTGTCCGGGCCGCACCGCGAGGTCGACGCCGCCGAGGATGCGACGGCCGCCGAGGTCGAGGGTGAGACCGCTGATCTCCAGCACGTTGCCGTCGGTCATGCGACCCGCTCCTTCTCCGCACCGATCGTGCGGGCCGTGCCGGGGTCGAGGGCGTCCCGGAGCGTGTCGCCGAGGAAGTTGAAGGCGAGGACGACGGTGAGGATGGCCAGGCCGGGGAAGACCCCGATCCACCACTTGTCGAACTGCTGGGTGCCGTCCGCCACCATCGCGCCCCACTCGGCGGTCGGCGGTTTGGCACCGAGCCCGAGGAAGGACAGCCCGGAGAGCAGAAGTGTCGCGGTGCCGATGTCGAGGGTGGCAAGGACCAGCAGCGGGCCGAGCACGTTGGGCAGGATGTCGACGCGCAGGGACCGCCAGGCGGAGAAGCCCAACAGCCGCCCGCTGAGCACGAATTCGCGATTCCGCAGCCCCATGACCAGGCCCCGGGTGACGCGGGCGTACGACGGCCAGGAGACGACCAGGACGGCGAGCACCGCGTTCTGCAGGCTGGCGCCGAGCGCGGCGGCGACCACCATCGCCAGGATGACGGTGGGGAAGGCGAACACCAGGTCCGCGATGCGCATCACGGTCTCGTCCACCCACCGCCCGAAGAACCCGGCGCAGGCCCCGAGCACCCCGCCGACCAGCAGTGACATGACCACCAGCAGGAGCGCGAGCGGGATGGAGACCCGGGCGCCGTACAGGACGCGGCTGAGCACGTCCCGGCCGAGTTCGTCCGTGCCGAACCAGTGCCCGGCGCCGGGGGCGGCCAGCCGGGGCAGGTCCTGTGCGAGGGGGTCGTGCGGGGCGAGCAGGGGAGCGGCGATCACGATGACCAGCCAGAACACCGCGACCAGGCCGCCGGTGACGGCGAGCGGGCGGCGCCAGGCGGGCGGCAGCCGTTTCAGCAGGCTGAACCTCGCTGCACCCTGATGACCGGATTCCACCGCTCCCTCAAGACTCGAATTCGCCGCACCCTCAAGACTGCGTTTCACTGCACCCTCACCCTCGGGTCGATCACGCCGTACAGCACGTCCACGGCGAGGTTGACGGTCAGGTACACGATGCCGACGACCAGTCCGACGCCCATCACGGCGGGCAGGTCGAGGGTGGTCGCACTGCGGTAGGCGTACGCGCCCAGGCCCGGCCAGGCGAAGATCGACTCCACGAGGACGGTGCCCGACAGCAGGGCCCCGAAGGCCAGTCCGGCGACGGTGATGACGGGCACGAGGGCCGCGCGGAGCACGTACTGGAAGAGGACCGTCCGGCCGGGCAGACCCTTGGCGCGGGCCGCCCTGACGTAGTCCTGGTTCAGCACTTCCAGGACGGCGGAGCGGGTGAAGCGGGTGAGGAGGCCGACGGTGTATGCCGTCAACACCAGTGCGGGCAGGGCGAGGTGGCCCACCGCGCTCCAGAACACCGGCCACTGTCCGGCGAGTGCCGCGTCGACCGTGTACAGGCCCGTGACGTGCGGTGGGGCGGTCATGCCGGGGTCGAGACGGCCGCTGCCCGGCGCCCAGCCGAGCCGGTAGAAGAAGACGTAGAAAGCGAGCAGCGCCAGCCAGAAGGTCGGCACCGACACCCCCAACAGGCTGACCACACGCAGGAGTTGGTCGGTGAAGCGATCCCGGCGCAACGCCGCGATGACACCGAACGCCACGCCCAGGACCAGCGAGACCACGATCGCGGCCCCGGCGAGTTCCAGGGTGGCGGGGACGGCGGTGGACAGGTCGGTGAGGACCGCCTGGTGGCTCTGCTGGGACTCGCCGAGGTCGCCCTGGAGGAGGTTGCCGAGGTAGGTGACGTACTGGACGGGCAGTGGCTTGTCGAGGCCGTTCTGGTGCCGCCACTGGGCGACGATCGCCGGGTCGCCGATCGCCCGCTGGCCCAGGTTGGCCGCCGCCGGGTCGCCCGGCACCAGGTTGGTGAGGACGAACGTCACCAGGGTCACGCCGAGGGCGAGCAGGACGGCGGTGGCGGTGCGGCGGAGCAGGAATCGGGCGAGGGGGTGGTGGGCGAGCAGACGGCGGCGGCCGGGCAGGAGGCGGCCAGGGAGGAGGCGATGGCCGTCACCGCCACCCGCGCCCGTACCGGCGACCGTACTCGCGCCCTCTCCTCCTGCCTCGCCCTCGCCCTCGCCGCTCACCCGCTTACTTGGAACCCAGCGCGGCGACATCGATCGTCCATACGGGGTTGTAGGCGACGCCGGTGACGGACGCGGCGGAGACGGTGTTCCGGCTCGGCTGCATCAGCGGGATGAAGGGACCATCGGCGTTCAGCTGGGTCTGGATCTGCTCGTACAGCGTCTTGCGGGCGTCGTCGCCGATCGTGGTGGCCGCCTTGTCGCCGAGCGCGGTGAGGCTGGGGTCGGCGCCGGCCTTCCAGCCCGCCCGCAGGCCGACCAGGTTGCCGGGCAGGAAGGCCAGGTAGTCGCTGGGGTCCGGATAGTCCGGGCCCCAGTACCAGAGGCCCAACTGCTCCTTGCCGTTGCGGTAGTTGTCCAGTTCCGTGGTGGTCGGCGCGGGGGCGAGCGTGACGGTGATGCCGACCTCCTTCAGCTGTGCCTGGACCCGTTCCGCGAGGGTCTGCAGGGACAGGCCGTCGACGGTCAGGTCGCTGGCGTAGCCGAGCGTCACGGACGGCTTGCTGATCCCGCTCGCCGTCAGGGCCGCCTTCGCCCCGGCCAGGTCGCGGCCCGCGGCTTCCGAGGCGGGCAGCGCGCCGAGGAAGGTCGAGGGGATGATTCCGGCGGGCTGGACGGAGCCGGTACCGGCGAGCGAGAGCAGGCTCTTGTAGTCGATGCCCTTGCGTACCGCCTCGGCGAACTTCGCGTTGGCCGTCGTACTGCTGACCTTGGTGTCCTGGTTGAGCAGCAGGAAGATCACGTCCGAGGACGCGCCGCTGTCCACCGTGAGCCCACCGCCGAGCCCGCTGACCTGGTCGGAGGTGAGGTCTAGGGCGATCTGACTGTCGCCGCGCTGCACGTTCAGCTTCTGGGTGGGCGCCTGGACGTTGCGGAGGACGATCTTGTCGTAGGTCGGCTTGTCCGAGCCCGTGTAGTTGGGGTTCTTCGCCAGGACGACCTGGGTGTTCGTGTTGAACGAGGTGAGCGTGTACGGGCCGGAGCCGGCCGACGTGGTGTTGAGGTACTTCTCCGCCGCGTCCGCCGAGGTCGCCGTCCCGCCGTGGGCCTGGACCGTCTTCGCGCTGAGGATGCCGAGCGCGGGGTTGGGGAGGATGAAGGGCAGCGCCGGGTTCGCCTTCTTGGACACCAGGGTGACGGTGGACGCGTCCGACTTGGTGACCGTGACACCGTCGAGCAGGAACGACGGGTTGCCCTTGAGCGCGATCACCCGGTTCAGCGAGAACACCACGTCGTCGGCGGTGACCGCGCTGCCGTCCGCGAACTTCGCGCCCGCCCTCAGGTGCAGGGTGAGCGTCCTGCCGTCCGTGGACTGCTCGTACGAGGACGCGAGGCCGGGCACCGGCTTGGTGACGTCGGAGCCCTTGAAGGTCAGCAGCGTCTCGTAGAGCGCCTTGTCCACGATCTGCCCGGTCGGCTCGAACTCGCGACCCGGGTCGGCGGTCTTCAGGTTGAACGAGGTGTCGACGACCAGGGTCTTTCCACCCGCGGAGCCGGAGGCACTCGTACCGGCGGAGCAGGCGCTCAGGGCGAGCGCCGCGACCGCGACGAGGGAGAGGGCCGCCGGGTACGACCCGGCACTGATTCTGGGCATGCGTGCCTCCGTGAGCAGGGCCGAGCGGAAGAAGGCCGGGCGAGAGCAGGCGGGCGCCGGGCGGGGACCTGGACGATTCGCCAGTAGGGTGGCCTGAAACTAACCAGGACTCTCGGCCGACGGGACCAGCGCGAGACGAAAATCAACGGAGAGGCGCGAACATGGAAGATCAGTCCACTCTGGAGCCCCCGGATGAACGGCGCACTGGACGGATCGGCATCGGTCTTGCCCTGGATTCGGTGCATTTCAAGATCCTTGACGTCCTCCGTGCGCAGGGCCGGATCTCCGTCGCCGCCCTCGCGGATCGGGTCGGCGTCTCCCGCGCGAACGCCTACACCCGCCTCGAAGCCCTCCGCGCCGACGGCGTGATCAACGGCTTCAGCGCCCGCGTCGACCACAACCGGGTCGGTCTCGAAATCTGCGCCCTGATCTTCGTCACGGTCCGCCAGGAGCTGTGGAAGCAGTTCCGCACCGCGCTCGCCCAGATGCCGGAGGTGGAGTACTGCGCCGTCACCACCGGCCAGCACGACGCCATGATCCAGATCCGGGTGGCCGACGTCTCTGCCGTCCACCGCCTGGTCACCGACCGGCTGTCCACCATCCCCGCGGTCCGCGCCACCGAGACCGTGATCATCCTCGACGAGGTGCTCCGCCGCCCCTACGTCCTGCCGACCGCACCCCGCTCCACCGAGTCCGCCGTCAACACCCCCCAGGACACCCCCGGGACGAGCCAGTTCGGCATGACCCGCTTCATCCGCGCCGCCGAGGGCCGGGCCGACCTCCAACGCGCCTCCGAGCCGGAGGACTGACAGCCTCCGCCAGGCGGTCCGGCGCGGGCTGTCCACCGCGCCCGCGCTGGACCTGTGGCCATGGCGTGCCCCGCCCGTCACCCGGTCCGGGCGCCGACATCGGCGAGGGCGCCCGCCCAGGTGCCGGTCTGCACGCGGCACCGGCCCTCCTCCTGACGAGGTGTGCCCGTACCCCCGTACTCCAACGCCACCCGGGGGAACCTCGAGGTGACCCTCAAGGCCACGGTGCAGTAGGGAACTTCGGGCAACTTCGGATCCCTTCCGGCCCGAGGACCAGTGCCCGACGCTGTCCCCCTCGCCGTCGGGCACCGTCGTTCGGGAGCCGGCATGTATCCGTCCTCCACAGACGGCCACCCGGGCATGGGGGAGAGCTATGGTGAGCGCAGACGTTCCAGACCTCGGCGGCGTGTTGTTGCTGAGCACAGATCGCTGTGGGGGACGAGCCCTTGGCCCGGTCGCCCGGCGTATCGCCCTGGAGGCAGGCGGGCCGTTCACACGTCCGGTGCAGAGACTGCCGGACCGACCGCCGACCCTTCTCCGCCGAACGTACACCCGACCGTTCCGGAGCACGCCAGGTGCCGGGAGTCCGGCGCCGCCACCGCGTTCGCCGTCCGGGCGGTCATCCGAACCGAGGCGTCATGCCCCTATCCCAGTTGAACGTCCATCGGCACGACAGGAAGAAACGGTCTCTGATCACCCTGGCCGGTGAGATCGACCTGGGAACGGCCTCCCGGGTACGCGAGACGCTGGAGGAATGCCTGCGTGACGGCGTCCGCACGATCGATGTCGACCTCGCCTCCCTCACCTTCTGCGACTGCAGCGGACTGAACGTCTTCATCGAGGCGTGGCAGCACACCGTCGAGGCCGGCGGCTCCCTCCGACTGCATCACCCGCCGTACACACTGCTGGTGATCGTGGACGTCACCGACACGGGTTTCCTGCTCGTGCGCCCTCCGTCCACGCCGAAAGCGTCTTCCCACCCGACCACCCCCGCCGCCTCACCCACCCTGCTCTCCTTCCAGGGCCTGCGCCGACTCGTCACGGTCATCTCCGCCGCCCGGGGCGTGCTGTGACCGCCCGGCCCCAACCCGGTCCCGTCGGGGAACGGACGGACGCACGGCCGGACGAACCGGCCGACCATGCCTGGACCTGGTGGCCCGGGTGATGCCGGACAGCCGGTCGGCCCGTATCCAGTCGCTCGTCGCCGAACAGGCGGCCCTGCGGGGCGGGCGGGTCGGCGTGGTGGACGTGTGCACCGCTGCCGTGATCGCACTGCCGGTCGGCGGCGCCGGGGTGTCGGCGATGTCCAGGACCGCGGCGAGCCATCCTCTGTGGAGCACCGACGCCATCAGCGAGCAGCTGGAGGAGCTGCAGCTGACTCTGGGTGAGGGCCCCTGCGTGGACGCCTTCAACCGCGGCTCGGCCGTCCTGACGTCCGATCTGCGCGCCGCGGAACTGCAGGGCCGCTGGCCCGTGTTCGTCGAAGCGGCCCTGGCAGCCGGCGCGGCCGCCGTCTTCGCGCTCCCCCTGCTCGTGGGGGCGATCAGCCCCGGAGTTCTGGACCTGTACGCCCACGACCCGGTACGGCTGAACGCGGAGGAACTCGCCGACGCGCTCGCGTTCGCCGATCTTGCGACCCTCGTGCTGCTCGACGCGCGGATCGACGCCACGGGCGGGCCGCTCGGCCCCATCGAGGACCTGGGCGCGTACCGGGCGGAGATCGACCAGGCCACCGGCATGCTCACCGTCCAACTCGGCGTCGGCATCGAAGAAGCCTTCGTCCGGCTCCGCGCCCATGCCTACGCCCACGAACGCCGCCTCGCTGACGTGGCCGCCGACGTGGTGGCACGCCGGCTCCTCTTCTCCCACGAGACGGGGACAGTAAGAGGGACAGAGATAGGGATAGAGATAGGGACGGCGCCGGAATCAGGAGACAGAACCAAACACAAGGCCGAGACTGGGACCGAGGCCGAAACGGCGACCGGGCCGGTGGCGGACCGGACCGACGAGGAACCCTGACGCACCGGTGCCACCGACGAACGCGCCGCACCTCCCGCCCCGTCCCGGCGGGAACAGTCCCGACTGAGGGTGCCCAGAATGAATCAGCAGCTCCTTGCCAGGACCTTCGTCGAACTGGCGGACAACCTGGTCGCCGACTTCGACCTGATCGACTTTCTGCGCCTGTTGACCGACCGCTGCGTGGGTCTGCTCGACGTGAGCGCCGCCGGGGTGCTGCTCGCCGACCGGGACGGCGAACTGAGGGTGATGGCCGCCTCCGACGAGGAGGTACGCCTGCTGGAGCTCTTCCAGCTCCAGAACGACGACGGCCCCTGCCTCGACTGCTTCCGCACCGGCGCACCGGTGATCGTCACCGACCTCGCCGCGGAGACCGCGCGTTGGCCGCGCTTCGCCGTCCAGGCCGGGCTCAGTGGGTTCGGGGCGGTGCAGGCCCTTCCGATGCGCCTGCGGGACGAGGTCGTGGGTGCCCTGAACCTCTTCCGCGCCTCCCCCGGCCCCTTCGACCCGGCCGCCGCACCCCTCGCCCAGGCCCTCGCCGACGTCGCCACCATCAGCCTGCTGCAACAGCGCTCCGCACACCGCAACACCGTCCTCAACGAGCAGTTGCAGTCGGCCCTG
This sequence comes from Streptomyces sp. NPDC058470, assembly GCF_042721055.1. Lineage (NCBI taxonomy): Bacteria > Bacillati > Actinomycetota > Actinomycetes > Kitasatosporales > Streptomycetaceae > Streptomyces > Streptomyces sp. NPDC058470. Next base: position 176,735 of record NZ_JBHXMF010000007.1, on the reverse strand, counting down.
AACAGCCGCGTACTGATCGAGCAGGCCAAGGGAAAGCTCGCCGAACGCCAAGGCATCGACATGGAACGCGCCTTCACCGCACTGCGCAGTTACGCCCGCTCCCACAACCGCCGGCTGTCCGACGTGGCCCGCGCCTTCATCGACAACTCCGAGCCCCTCCCCGGCCTGGTGCCCTGACAGGCGTCCCGAAGTCCACCGGCCCAACTGGCCCCGGCGCGGCGCCCGTCCGGGAGTACGCTGGTAAGTGGACGTCCCGGACCCCGGCGCCACCACGTCAGTCGGCCTTGATGGCTGTCCCGTACGTCTCCTGAACCGAGGCGCCCATGCGCACTTCCCGGCAACCGGACAACACCCCCGAAAGCTCAGCGCTCTCCCCCATGGACGTCGTGCGCCTGCGCCGGTTGAACCGCTGGCAGGCCGAGGGAATGCGGGAGGACCTGGCGGATCTGTACGTGGAGTCCTCCGAGACCCGGCCAGGCGACGGGTTCCGCGGCCGTGAGGACTTCCTGCAACGCCTGGCGGACGGCGTACAACTGCCGGGATTCGACATGCTGGTGGCCGAGGCGCGGGCCCTGACCGGCTGTGTCTTGGGATACCCGGTGCCGCGCGACGGCTCCTGGTGGGAGGGGTTCGACGGACCCCTTCCGCGGAACCTGGAACAGCTGACCGCCTCCGGGCACGTCTTCGCGATCCTCGAAACCCTCGTCCACCCGCACGAACACACCCGCGGGCTCGCCCGCCGGCTCCAGGAGCGACTGCTCGACGACCACCAGGCGTCCCTCGGCGCCACCCTCGCGGACCCGTCCGACCGTCCGGCGCGCGCCGCCTTCGAGACCTGGGGCTGGCAGGAGGTGGGCCGGATCCACCGGCCGGCCACGCCCGGTCCCGCGGTCCTGCGCGTCCTGGTCCTCCCCCTCGGGGAGCGCTCGCCCGCCCATCCCGACGGCCTGGCCCACAATGCCCGGACGCAACGGCCCGAATAGCCGACGGGAGCCGGCCCCGCAGGACCGCACCGGCCGCTTCGCCCGGCTCGTCCGGCCGGCCTTCAGGCGTAGTGTCGGCGTGCCCGCCGTCCACCAGCCGCCCGTACCCCGGCCGCGACCACACCTCGTGGGCACTCGCCGGCACGAAGCACAGGGAAGTGGCACACGACGATGTACGACCAGACACGCGCCCAGCAGCCCGCCAGCAACCTCCCCGGCCGCGCCGAGCGCCGCACCCCGGGCCCCGAACCACTCCTCCCCTCGGACGAACGCAACCAGCTCACCCTGCGCCTCCAGAAGGCCCTGAACACCTTCGCCGACAACCCGACCCGGGCCCTGGAAGAGGCCGAGGCCGCCTTCGACGAAGCCACCGCCCAGCTCGTGACCACCCTCGCCGAACGGCGACGCGACCTGCACGCCGCATGGCAGGAGCAGGAGCGGGAACACGAAGAGGGCGAAGGTCAGAGCGAAGGTCAGGACCGGAGTCAGGACCCGGAGGCGCGGGCTACCGAGCTCCGGCTCGCGCTGAGGCAGTACCGGGAGATCACACAGCGGCTGCTGCGCATTTAGGCGGCCGGCATTCGAGCCGTAGCCGTACGGAGAATTCCGGTTCCGGCATTCCCACCCACCGATTGCATCAATTCCGGTAAATGGGAAGAAACAGATAAATATACCAAGAAGCGCTATGCGCAGTAAAATGGACAGCGGGTCGGCGCACTCTCACGTGCGGCCGCCCGGAAGGCCGACTCCGGCGTGTCCGCGCCGGAGTCGTTGCCGCAGCCGTGGGCTCGGCAGGAGGGAGACGGCATGATCCAGGCAGCCGACATCCGCGAGTGGCGCACCCATGACGTCGTCGACCCGAAGGGGCACAAGATCGGCGTGCTCGAAGCGGTCTACGTGGACACCGCCACCGACGAACCGTCCGTGGTCACCGTCCTGACCGGGCTGCCGACCCGACGGCGGCTGGTCTTCGTCCCCCTCGACAAGGCACTCCTCGGGCCGGGCTACGTCAAGGTCTCCTACGACCGGAACCAGGTGCGCAAGGCTCCCTCGATCGGCACGGACGACGTCCTGCCCGCCGAGCAGGAACCCGGGATCTTCGAGTACTACGGCCTGGCCTATCAGCCCGGCGCGGGCGGCGAGCGGCAGCTCGCGCGCCGCTGATCGCCCGTCCGGCCCAAGGGAGGTGTTCGAGTTGGTGCTCTTCCTGCTCCTCGCGCTCGTGGCCGTCGTGCTGGGAATCATCGGCGCGGCGGCCGACGGTCTGGGCTATCTGCTGATCATCGGCATCCTGGTACTCGTGGCCGACGTGTCCTTCGCCACCGTGCGACTGTCCCGGCGCGCCCGGCGGCGCCCCCTGCGCTGACCGGTCCCGGCGACCGAAGAAGGACGGTTCGGAACCCGTCTCCCGCCGGCGTCCTTTCGGCGGCCCGGGAGAGTAGCGTGGGCGCATCGAGAGTATGCCGCGCACCGGCCGCCACGCCGGTGTCGTTCTCGGCGAGTGACAACACCGGGCCGCTGCCCATGAGCGCCGGCCGGGAGACAGGTTCGCGCGATGTCCGCGACCACCGACCATCCCCCGCTGCGGATCGTGCCCTTCAGGGTTCCGGCCGCCCGCCTCGCGCTGAAGCCCGTGGGCGCGTCCCAAGGACTGCTGGACGGCGCCTGGTGGCCCCGCTCGCGGGACCTGACAGCCGAACTCTCCACTCTGGCCGAGGTGTTGGACCCCCTGTGGGGGCGGATCACCCGGATCGCCGTCAACCCGACCCACTGGCCGGTCATCCCGCGCATGGTGCCCGTCAACGGCCATGCGGTGAAGATCGGTTGGTTCACCCGGGAGCTGGACCCGCACAAGATCCTGCTGCTGTCCTACACCGCCGGCTCCTGGGACCTGCTGGTGGTCCCGCCGGAGACCGGTGCCCCGGCAGCGGCACGCCTGATGGCCGCCGCGAGCACGGGCACCGGCCCCGCGACGACCGCGAGCGCGCTCATGGCGGCCGAACTGGCCCTCCACGGCAGCCCCGAGGCCGACCGGAGCCATGAATCCGAGGGGACCGACGAGATCTCGGAGGACGAGGACGGACCCTCGCCCCACCCGGCCGCCGCCGTGGCCCTCAGCGCCCAGCAGATCCCGCGGCTGCTGCCATGAGCGGCTCGGCGGTGTCCGGCGCAGTGTCGGGCGGTACGACCAGCAGGTCCCAGCGCCCCCGGCCGGGGGCGAGCAGACAGACCGTGTGCGGGGCGGACACGGCGGTGGATCTGTGTAGCCGCACCACCCGGTCCAGGACCAGCATCCGGCCGGGCGTCGCGGCCCAGGTCGCCCCGTTGACCGTGACGCTGCCGATGTGACCCCAGGCGCGCGGCAACCCGGCGAGCAGCCTCGGGAGTTCAGCGAGCAGGTCGTACGAGCGAGGCCACCAGGCACCGTCGATGGGATGCGGCAGGCCACCACGGGGCGCGAGTCGCAGGCGGAGGAGGGGGTGCGGGGGGAGCGGGTCCTGCAGTGCGATGGCCATGAGGGCTCCTGGTGCCTGCCGTACGGCGACGAACTGCCCGTACGGCTACGGAATCCGTACGGCCACGAACTGCCGTACGGCTATGGGCTTCCGTACGGCGACGGACTGCCGTACGACAATCGGTGGGCCCGGGTGATCACGCCCGGCGGGCGGCCACGCGTTCCGGCGCCGGCCAGCGCACCTCGCTCACCCAGCCGAGACGTTCGAAGAGGCGGATGACCTCGGCCGAGAGATCGATCTGGCCGCGGTCGACGCCGTGCCGTGCGCTGGTGGGGTCGGCGTGGTGGAGGTTGTGCCAGCTCTCACCGAACGAGAGCAGAGCGAGCGGCCACAGGTTGGTGGCCCGGTCGTGGCGCCGGGTCTTGAACGGGCGCTCGCCGATCATGTGGCATAGCGAGTTGACGCTCCAGGTGACGTGGTGGAGCACCGCGATGCGGACAAGTCCCGCCCACAGCAAGGCCGTTACGCCGTACAGCCAACTGCCGCCGATGGCCCAGCCAAGGCCGAACGGCAGGGCGAGGGTGAGAAGGCACAGCAGCGGGAAGGCGCGGGAGACGGCCTGGATGTCGCGGTCGGCCAGCAGGTCGGGGGCGTACCGCTCGGCGGGTGTCACGTCGTTGCGGAACAGCCAGCCGACATGCGCGTGCAGCAGTCCGCGCAGCTGGCCGGAGAGATGGGTGCCGTAGCGGTACGGGGAGTGCGGGTCGCCGGGCCGGTCGGTGAAGGCGTGGTGGCGACGGTGGGTGGCGACCCAGCCGATGACGTCACCCTGGAAGCTCATCGAACCGGCTATCGCGAGCGCTATGCGCAGGGGGCGGACGGCCCGGTAGCCGCCATGGGTGAGGCCACGGTGGAAGCCGACCGTGACGCCGAGACATGTGACCGTGTAGAAGACCACCGCGACGACGATGTCGACGGGGTGGATGAGCCTGCCCCACAGCAGCCAGCCGGCCAGGCCGAGCACCACGAACGGCAGGACGACGATCGCCGCGGTCACGCTGACGTACATCCGCGCACCCCTGTCGCGGGGCGGCGCCGGAACATCGTCGGGGAAGGGGACGTGCCCGTCGTACGCGAATTGCTGTTCGTGTTCCTGACCCGGTTCCTGTTCCTGGACAGGCTGGGGCGTGTTCGACGTGGTGGAACTGAGCGACATCGGAACTCCTTGACCTCGGTGGAAGTGGTGCGGCCGGGGTCACGGGCTGCTCCGGTGAAACGACAGGTGATGTGCGGCGGCCGGGTGGCTGAGGGCCGGGCCTTCGTCACAGGCGAAGAGCCGGCGGAGCCACGCCGGTCGGGGAAGGGAAGGGCTTCGGTGGTCGCAGGGCGGAAGCTGCCCCGAGCGCGAAGCACCCCGGGTGGTCGATGCGGGAGAACCGCGAGGCCGACACCGGCCTGAGCACCGGCATACGAACGGTCCTCGCGACTCAACCGTACTCCTGGGTGCCCGAAAGGAGCCGGGCCTCGGCGGTCGGTGACCGGCGGCCCGACGTCAGGCGGCTTCTTCCAGCACGTCCTCGGGGCTCCTGGGCCTGCCCGGGCTTCGGCGCACCGCCGCCCGTCCGGAGGCCATCACCAGCGCCGTGCCGAGTGCCAGGCCGAGCGCGGGCAGGACGGGGAACCGGCCGTCGTACGCGAACCCCCGCACGGCGAAGCGGGTCAGCGCGGCGATGCTCGCCGCCAGGCCGAGCCACAGCGGCCAGGGGCGGTGCGGGCCGGCGTCCGGCCTGGTCCGCTCGTACAGGAGTGTCAGCCCGCGCTCCAGCGGCCGCAGTGCCGTCACCACACCGGCCAGGATCACGCCGAGCACCAGCAGCCATGGCACCCGCAGCCCCCACCAGGCCACCGAGCCGAACTCGGGCCGGGGTGCGAGCCCCGTCAGGTAGAAGGCGGCGGCCGCGACCAGCACCGGCAGCATGTGCCACAGGTACAGCGTCATGCTGGCGCCGCCCACGGGCCGCACCGACCGCCAGACCCGCTCGCGGACAAGGAGCCGACGCAGGGCCGGTGCGGCGAGCAGGCACAGCCCGGCCTGGGCCACCACCCACGCCAGCATCGCGGCCGACGGCGGATTGGTGTTGCTGGGGGTCTGCCCCGTCACCAGGATGAGGCTGACCGGGAACGGCCCGAGCGTGATCAGCGCGGCGAAGGCAAGCCCACCGCCCGCCGCCATCACGACCGACGTGCGCCCGCGCCCCGCCGTCAGCAGTCCGTCCCGCCAGCAGAAGCCCAGCTGGTAGGCGACACCCCACACGAGCACGTAGTTGAGGAGTCCGACGTACGGCGTGTGGGCCTTCACGACCAGTACGTCGGCCACCAGCGCGACCACGCCCAGCGCCACGGGGACGGCGAGCCCCCGGCGGCGGTGTGCCGCGTGCAGCGCCGGGGTCAGGGCGCTGAGCAGCAGATACACCGGAAGGAACCAGAACTGCATCGCCATCGCCCAGCCCACCAGCGCGAGGGTGTCCCGGTCCACGCCCACCGCCGAGCAGATCCCGACGGCCGAGAGCACCAACGCGCTGTAGGCGGCCGTCGGAAGCAGCAGCCGCAGCGCCCGTCCTCCCACCCATCCGGAGGCGGTGCCGCCCGCCGCCCGGGTCCGCGCCCAGGAGCCGCCCGCCGCATGGCCGCCGGCCAGGAAGAACAGCGGCATGACCTGGAACCCGAGGGTCAGCCACTGGGTCCAGGGAATCGTCGCCAGCAGCTCCGGGGCGGCGATCTCCCCGCCGGGCTCCCGGACCAGCGCGGTGATCAGCCAGTGGCCGAGCACCACCAGCACGATCGCCCACGCGCGCAGGAAGTCGACGTAGCGGTCTCTGCTCATACGTCGTGATGTTGCCGCACTGCCGACGGGGACCGCGGCGGGAAGTCCGGGCCGCAACCGATTCGTGCCCGGTACGACATGATCCGCGCACCGCGGTGGCACGGAGAAGGAGCGCGAACCTCGGCCACGCGCTGCTCAGCAAGGCCCCGAACGCTGGTGCCTACGGCGTGGACCCGCTCAGGCTCCACCTGGAGAGCGACCACGGAAGCTCCGGCCGGAGCTACTCCCCCGACCACTTCCGCAGCAGCGCCTCGCGTTCCTCGCGGCGCGGGGTGCTGTCGTCGGCCTGCTCGCGCCGCCAGGAGAGGAGGTCGCCGACGGACGCGCCGCCGTCGGCGAGGCGGTCGAGCACGATGCCCGAGAGTTCGCGCTCGACCTGGAGGTAGATCCCACCGGAGACAGCCGGGAGAGCGCTCACCGCGACGATGTCGTCGGCCGCCTCCACGTGCACGGTGAAGGCGGGCGGGAACTCGCCGTCGCCGGTCACCAGCACGACCAGCGAGTCGATGGCCATGGAGACGAGCCGCCGGCCCGCGGACCGTACGACGAGGTCGCCTACCGCGATCCCCTGTACCTCGTCCCATCTCCAGAACGCGCCGTTGCCCTCTCCCAGAGTCTCGACCCCGCCCTCCGTCAGCCGCACCCCGGACGCCGTCCCGACGGGTTCGGCTCCCACGTACACGGCGTCCTCGGTGATCCAGAACAGGCCGACCATGGCCATGGGGTGCCTCCAGCGGTTGCGCGGTGCCTGGTGAGTGAACAGCCGTACGCCGCCCACGTGTTGGCCTGTCAGACGGGAGAGACGGCCGTGCGGTTCAGCCGCGTCGGCACATCGCCGGGAATGCGACGGTCGCGGCGCTCCCGACCCCGGCTCGAATCTGTTCACCGGAAACTCCCTCCTCATCTGTCACAGGCATGCCATACGCTGCTGACAGCAGCCGCGCCCCGGCGTCACCGCATTTCGGCGGTCATGTCCGGGTGTTGCGCGGCGTTCTCAACTCCCGGCCATCCACCGGGTTTTCTTGTGGGGGTACATCACTGTGCGCAGGCGCAGCATTTCGACCGCGACGGCGCTCGCGGTTCTCTTCAGTTCGGCGGCGCTGAGCGTCGCCACGACCGGCGCGGCCTCGGCGGCCGTCCCGGTCACCACCTCCTCGCCCGGCGCGCTGGTCGCCGACGGCCCCCTCCAGCGGGTCTTCGTCGCCGACAGCACGTACGGCAGGATCCACGCCGCCAACTATTCCGGCACCCTTCTGGACACCGTCAGCGGCCTCGGTACGGTCGCCGGCCTGACGGTGTCCGACGACGGCGCCACCCTCTACGCGGCCCTGCCCAACAGCCACGAGATCGTGGCGATCGACGCGGCCACCCTCGACGTCGAGACCCGCTACACCGTCCCCACCGACACCGGCCCGCGCTCGCTCGCCTTCGCCGGCGGCAAGGTGTGGTTCACGTATGGCGACCAGTGGGACGGCGACCTGGGCTCGGTCGACCCGGCGGTGGACCCGGCCGGGGAGACCGACCCGGTGACGATGACGCAGTTCCCGACCGAGGGAACCTCGTCCGGGATCTGGGGCCAGGCGCTGCTGGACACCGACCCGGGCCGGCCCGGCGTGCTGGCCATCGGCGAGACCGGCATCTCCACGGACTCGATGGCCGTCGTCGACGTTTCGGACGGCACGGCGCGGCTCACCGCCTGGTACAACGGCGACTACACGCTGAACGACGGCATCGGGGACATCGACCTCGTCGCCGGCGCCGACGAGGTGCTGGTCAACGGCGCGGTCCGGGACGCCTACGCGGGCGGGAAGTTCACCGAGTCCGGTTCCTACCCGTCCGGGCAGGAGGCCGATGTCGCGGCGAACGGCCTGGTCGCCCAGGTCAACGGCACCAAGGTGGCGGTCTACCGGCCGAACGCCACCCAGCCGGTCCGCACCTACAGCACCGGCACGCAGGTCGCGTCCACGGTGACGTGGTCGCCGGACTCCTCGCGGATCTTCGCCCTGGTGTTGGGCAGCAACGGCTACACGGTCAAGATCCTGACCCAGCCGACGATGAACAACCCCACCCTGACGGTGAGCGCCCCCGCGACAGCCACCCGCGCCAAGAAGCTCACCGTCACCGGCAAGCTCTCGGCGACCGTGCCGCTCCCGGCCGGTGCCAAGCTGGCCGTCACCCGCACCGACCTGGACAGCCCCAACGGCAAGGCGCTGCCCGCCGTCACGGTGAAGTCGAACGGCACGTACAGCTTCAATGACACCCCGCCGGCCGGCGGCACGGTCACATACAAGGTGACCTACGCGGGCGACGCCGAGCACATCACGGCCACGGCGTCCGACAAGGTCACGGTCTCCCGTGCGAAGCCGGCGCTGAGCCTGAACAAGAACGGCAAGGTCTACAACTACGGCACCGACGTCGCCTTCACCGCGCACCTCGGCTCGACGTACAAGAACCGCACGGTCGAGATCTGGGCGAACCCCTTCGGCAGCGACAAGCCCAACAAGCTGCTCAAGACCGGGAAGGTCAACTCCAAGGGCGACATCGGTGCCTGGGTCGACATGACGCGGGACACCGACATCACCGCGGTCTTCAAGGGCGACGCGCGTTACGCGCCCAGGACCGTGAAGGTGACGGCGTTCGCCCGGGTCAAGGTCTCGACCTCCGTCTCCAAGCACTACAAGACGGCCAAGATCGGCTCGACGTCGTACTACTGGTTCCACAAGAACACCGACCCGGTGCTGACGACGACCATGTCGTACTACCCCGGCCGCAAGCAGCGCCTCGAACTCGAGGTCTACTACCAGGGCTCCTGGTACAAGTCCGGCTCGGAGTACTTCGCCCTCGCCACGAACGGCAAGTCGGCGGTCAGCCTCGGAGCGCCCGGCGAGTCCGGCATCCGGGCGCGGATGCGGTCGGCGTACATCAACGGCTCGTCCGGCGACACCGTGAACTCGACGACGTACGGCTCCTGGAAGTACCTCTACTTCTCCAACTAGCCCGCCCCGCAAGGGTTCTTGACGGCCCGGTTCCGGTCACGTGCGCGTGGCCGGGGCCGGGCCGACCAGTTCCGACAGCACGTCCTCCATCGTGACGAAGCCGAGTACCGCGCCCTTCTCGCCGGTGACGGCGGCCAGGTGACTGCCCATGGCGCGCAGGGCGGTGAGGGTGTCGTCGAGCGGGGTGTCGATACGGACCCGGGTGACGGGGTGCAGGGTGGCGGGCGGGAAGGGGCGGTCGCGGTCGGCGACGCCCAGGGTGTCCTTGATGTGCAGGTAGCCGAGCAGGGTGCCGTCCTCGCCGGTGACCGGAAAGCGCGAGAAGCCCGCGTCGGCGGCCGCCCGTTCCAGGCGCGCCGGGGTCACCGTGTGGTCGACCGTGCGCATCTTCGGCACCGGCACGAGGATCTCGCCGACCGGGCGGGTGCCCAGCTCCAGCGCGTCGCGCAGCCGCTCGCCGTCGGCGGCCGTGAGCAGTCCGGCCGCGCTGGAGTCGACGACCATGCGGGCGAGCTGGTCGTCGGTGAACACCGACTCCACCTCGTCCTTCGGCTCCACCCGCAACAGCTTCAGCAGCACGTTGGCGAAGGCGTTGATCCCGAAGACCACCGGCTTCAGGGCCCGGGTGAGGGCCACCAGGGGCGGGCCGAGGTAAAGCGCCGTGGTCACGGGGGCGGCGAGCGCGATGTTCTTCGGCACCATCTCGCCGATCAGCATGTGCAGATACGTCGCCACGGTCAGCGCGATGACGAAGGCGATCGGGTACACCAGGCCGTGCGGGATGTGCGCCGCCCGGAATGCGGGCTCCAGCAGATGCGCGATCGCGGGCTCGGCGACCGCACCGAGCACCAGCGAGGAGACGGTGATGCCGAGCTGGGCGGTGGCCATCATCGCGGAGATGTGCCGCAGCCCCCACAGGGTCATCCGGGCCCGCTTGTCGCCCTCCTGGGCGCGGGGTTCGATCTGGCCGCGGCGCACCGAGATCAGCGCGAACTCCGCCCCGACGAAGAACGCGTTGGTCAGCAGGGTCAGGGCGCCGATGGCGAGCTGGACGACGGTCATTGGGCTTCCTCCGTGATCCGCCGCGCTGCCGCCGCCGGTTCGGTGATGCGGACCCGGTCGGCCCGGTGGTGCTCGACGTCCAGCACGGTCAGCCGCCAGCCGTCGAGGTCGACGGTGTCTCCCTCGGCGGGGATACGGGCCAGGCGGGTGGCGATGAGTCCGGCCACGGTCTCGTACGGCCCCTCGGGCGCGGTCAGCCCCATGCCGGTCAGCTCGTCGATCCGTACGCTGCCGTCCGCCTCCCACACCGCGCGGCCGTCCTCGGTGGCGGTGGCGGGCAGCAGGTCGGGGGCCTCGATCGGGTCGTGCTCGTCGCGGACCTCGCCCACGACCTCCTCGACGATGTCCTCCACCGTCGCCACGCCCGCCGTACCGCCGTACTCGTCGATGACGACGGCCATGGTGCGGCTCTCGCGCAGCCGCTCGAGCAATCGGTCGGCGGGCAGGCTGTCGGGTACCAGGAGCGCGGCGGTGGCCAGCGCGGTGACCGGCGTGACGGCCCGCTCGGCGGGCTCCAGGGCCAGGACGTCGCGGATGTGGACGGTGCCGATGACCTCGTCGAGGCTGTCGGCGTAGACGGGGAAGCGGGACAGTCCGGTGGCGTGGGTGAGGTTGGCGGCGTCGGCGGCCGTGGCGCGCGCCTCCAGTGCGCGCACGTCCACCCGCGGGGTCATCACGTTCTCCGCGGTCAGCTCGCTCAGGTGCAGGGTGCGGACGAAGAGTTCCGCGGAGTCCGCCTCCAGCGCGCCCGCGGCGGCCGAGTGCTGGGCGAGCGCGACCAGTTCCTCGGGTCCCCGGGCGGTGGCCAGTTCCTCGGCGGGTTCGAGACCGATTCGGCGTACGAAACGGTTCGCCGTGTTGTTGAGGTGGTGGATGAACGGCCCGAACGCGGCCGTGAACCCCCGCTGCGGGCCCGCGACCACCTTCGCGACGGCCAGCGGACGCGAGATCGCCCAGTTCTTCGGCACCAGCTCGCCCACCACCATCAGCACGACGGTGGAGATGACCACGCCGAGCAGGGTCGCGACGGTTGAGGCCGCGCCACCGAGGCCGACCGCCTCCAGCGGACCGCGCAGCAGCGTGGCGAACGACGGCTCGGCGAGCATGCCGATCACCAGCGAGGTGACGGTGATGCCGAGCTGTGCGCCGGACAGCTGGAGGGTCAGCCGGCGCACCGCCTTCAGCGCGCTGTCCGCGCCGCGCTCACCCGCCTCGGCGGCGCTCTCCAGATCACCGCGCTCGACGGTGGTGAGGGAGAACTCGGCCGCCACGAACAGCGCGCAGGTGAGCGTGAGCAGCAGGGCGAGGAGCAACAGCAGGATCTCGGTCACCGTGCCACCCCCGATCCCCTGCACATGCCGGGCGGGCGGGATGTGGCACGGCTGGTACTGGGAGGTTCACCCATCGCGGAACCGTCGCTCCTCGGTCGGACTCGTGGTCGTAGGTCCCGTCCAGTGTAAAGGGATCGCAAAGTTGCCCGGCACCCCGCCTCCGCCGCCGGCCCACACCCCGACAGAAACATTGGAGCCCGAGGGAGGCAATATCTGTGACAGCAAAGTGAGAATTTACCGCGAGGCACGATGAGGGTTTTTCCGTCGACCGGCGGAACAGATTTACCTATCACACATCGCCGGTCGCAGCGTGCTACTGTTGATCTCAGTTGCAGTTGTGGTCCCCAGAAAATCCTGAGGGTAATCATCACGGCGACACGGAGTGCGCACAGTGTGCAGTCCGAGCACCGCCCCGAAGGAGATTTCAACATGGCTGCTGGTACCGTGAAGTGGTTCAACGCGGAAAAGGGCTTCGGCTTCATCGAGCAGGACGGCGGCGGCGCCGACGTCTTCGCCCACTACTCGAACATTGCCGCCCAGGGCTTCCGCGAGCTCCAGGAAGGTCAGAAGGTGACCTTCGACATCGCGCAGGGCCAGAAGGGCCCGACGGCCGAGAACATCGTTCCCGCCTGACGCTGACGCTTACTTCGCAGCTGGGGCCCGCACCTTGGGGTGCGGGCCCCAGCTCGCTGCGTTTCCGTACACGGACCCGCTCCGGATGCCATCCGGACACCATGACGGACAGGCATCGGATTTCAATCCGCCTGCCAGACCTGCTGTCGAACCGGATTGATATCCGTCGGATCCGCGGGATCCACGAGTTCAGTTGGACCCGCCCGCACGCAATACCCGGTCCCACCACCAGGATCACGCCATTCAATTCGGTGCCGTATCCGGTGAGTACTTACTGCCGACCGATTTCGGTCTCGCATTGTCTTCGGCTCGTTCTTGCGATTCTCTGCGCTGCTCATTCGCTGCGGGAATTCCTTGATACGTGCCATATCAAGGAAGGTTCCGCATTGAATCGCGACCGCACACGTACCCGCACAAATGATCGCTTCGCACGCACCCGCTCCGGAGGCTCCGGCTCCGGGGGATACGGCTCCGGCGGCTCCGGTTCCGGTAGCTCCGGTGGCTCCGGTTCCGGAAGGAGCGGCGGCGGCCGCTCCGGTGCTCCGAGCCGCGGGGGAAGCTACGGACGCCGGCCGGCCGCGCTGCAGGGCGAGTTCGCACTGCCGAAGACGATCACACCTGGTCTCCCCGCCGTCGAGGCGTTCGCCGATCTCGACATGCCGGCGCCGCTGCTGGCCGCGCTCGGAAACGAAGGCGTGAGCGTGCCCTTCCCGATCCAGGCGGCGACCCTGCCGAACTCCCTCGCGGGTCGTGACGTACTCGGCCGTGGCCGCACCGGTTCGGGCAAGACCCTCGCCTTCGGGCTCGCGCTGCTCGCCCGTACGGCCGGTCAGCGTGCCGAGCCGCGCCAGCCGCTGGCTCTTGTCCTCGTCCCCACCCGCGAGCTCGCCCAGCAGGTCACCGACGCCCTCACCCCGTACGCCCGCTCGGTGCGGCTGCGACTGACCACCGTGGTGGGCGGGATGTCGCTCGGCAGGCAGGCCGGTGCGCTGCGCGCCGGGGCCGAGGTCGTCGTCGCGACCCCGGGCCGGCTCAAGGACCTCATCGACCGTGGCGACTGCCGGCTGAACCAGGTCGCCATCACCGTCCTCGACGAGGCCGACCAGATGGCCGACATGGGCTTCATGCCCCAGGTCACCGCGCTGCTCGACCAGGTGCGTCCCGAGGGCCAGCGGATGCTCTTCTCGGCCACCCTGGACCGGAACGTCGACCTGCTGGTCCGGCGTTACCTGACCGACCCGGTGGTCCACTCCGTCGACCCGTCAGCGGGCGCGGTCACCACCATGGAGCACCACGTCCTGCACGTGCACGGCGCGGACAAGAACCGGACGACCACCGAGATCGCGGCGCGCGAGGGCCGGGTGCTGATGTTCCTGGACACCAAGCACGCGGTGGACCGGCTGACCGAGCACCTGCTGAGCAGCGGCGTCCGTGCCGCCGCCCTGCACGGCGGCAAGTCCCAGCCGCAGCGCACGCGGACCCTGGACCAGTTCAAGACCGGGCATGTGACGGTGCTGGTGGCGACGAACGTCGCGGCGCGCGGCATCCACGTCGACAACCTCGACCTCGTCGTCAACGTCGATCCGCCGACCGACCCCAAGGATTACCTGCACCGCGGTGGTCGTACGGCCCGTGCCGGCGAGTCCGGCAGCGTCGTCACGCTGGTGACGCCCAACCAGCGCCGCGAGATGACCCGGCTGATGGCCGCCGCCGGCATCACCCCGCAGAACACGCAAGTGCGTTCAGGTGAGGCGGAGTTGAACCGCATCACGGGCTCCCAGGCCCCCTCGGGCATCCCGGTCGTCATCAAGGCGCCGGTCGTGGAGCGGAGCCGACGCGGCGGTTCCTCCTCGTCGTCCCCGTCCTCCCGTGGTCGTCGCGGCCGCACCGGGCAGCGGCGGCCCGCCGCCAACCCGGCGGCCTAGCGACGCCGGTGGACCATTCCACCCACCCCGGCCCTGGCCCCGGTCAGCAGCTCGTCCCCTTCCTCCCCCTCCCATGTGAGGCATCATGCGCTGTGTCATCGCCCGCTTCCCGTTCGACCTCACCAAGAGCGGGGTTCTGGAAACGATGAAGGGTGTCAAGCCCGAGCCGATCACGGGTGAGTCCGTGATCATCGGCCGCTGCCACTACCCCGCCAAGCAGGTCGGCGAGGTCATCACCCGGCAGGACCGCCGCGACTTCACCAGCGGCGAGGTCACCCGGGCCATGGCCCGCCTCGGCTTCACTTGCCGCGGCGGCCAGGAGGCGGTCGCACCCGCCGCACCCGCCCCGCGCCCCCTGACTCCGCTCCAGAACGCGTCGGCGCTGCTCGGCAGCCCGGCTCCGCTGGAAGTCTGAGGACGGGCGGGAGCGGAACCCGCGCCCCGCCACACGCCACACCAGTTCAACGAGCTGTACGTACAGCGATACAGCCAAGAGGGCCCTGCCGACGCGCGTCGGCAGGGCCCTCTTCGCGTTCCACCGGGTTCCTCACGGGTCCCCAACGAGTTCCCCACCGCTTCCCACCGGTCGAAGGAGCAGAATATTGACCTTCCCTGCGCGCCGAAATCTACTCTGACAAGAGTAGACATTGGCTCGCGCCGTGGCTAAGGTTTCTCTCGTAGCCGCGGTCGAGCGAGACCCGGCAAGCACGAACGGACAGACCGAACCAGAGGAAGGACGGAGGAGCAGACGCCATCTGGATCGCCCGGACCGAGATGTATCCGGCCCGGGTACCGCAAGACCCCTGGATTGGAAGGTGGTCCCCGGTCACGCATCCGCGATCCCCGCAGTCCCGTCCTTGTCTCAGACCGGGCAGCGGAAACAGAAGGTCGGCGCAACGGTAAGGCCGACCGATGGTGTTGAATTTCCTTCGGGGCCCTGGTGCCGTACGGCGCCAGGGCCCCTCGACGCGTTGCACATCGAGGTGAAATGACTGCAGATACTCCGCTCAGTGGCCATCTGGACGACGACGACTACCCCGCCTACACGATGGGCCGGGCCGCCGAGATGCTCGGCACCACGCCCGGCTTCCTCCGGGCCATCGGCGAGGCCCGCCTGATCACTCCACTCCGCTCGGAGGGCGGCCACCGGCGGTACTCCCGCTACCAGCTGCGGATCGCCGCCCGCGCCCGCGAGCTGGTCGACAAGGGAACCCCGGTCGAGGCCGCCTGCCGCATCGTCATCCTCGAGGACCAGCTCGAGGAGGCTCAGCGCATCAACGCCGAGTACCGCCGCGCCGCGAAGGAAACGACTGACAGTTCCAGCTGACCGAGCGCCGGGACGCGGGCCGTGCCCGAGACGGATCGCCGGAGACGGATCAGCTGTCGAGGTCGTCCGCGTAGTGCCGGAACCCGTGCCGTTCCCGGTGGATGCCCCACAGGGTGTCGGCGAGCGCCGAGGGGTCCTTTCGGTCGTGGCCCTTGATGATCGCGCCGGGGATGACGAGCTGCGCGACGTGAATTCCGTCGGCGGCGAGCGTGTCGTGCAGCAGGTGGCCGTACGCGCTCTCGGCGGCGAAGGCGATGGAGGTGCCGGCCCGGTCGGGGTGGGGAACGACGGCGGTACCCCCGTTCACGAAGAGGATGGTGCCGCGCCCCAACGACCGCATCGAGGGCAGCGCCTCACGGACGGCGGTGGCGGCCCCGTACAGGGAGAACTCGATCGGGCCCACCAGATCGGCGGCGGCGGTTTCCAGCACCGGCCGCATGTAGTCCCGATGCGGGATCGGGCTGTACTGCAGGACCTCGATCGGGCCCAGCGTCGCGGCCGCGGCGGCCAGCGCCGCTTCGAGGGCCTCCGGATCGCGTACGTCGGCGGCGAAGCCGCGCGCTGTGACGCCGGCGTCGGCCAGGCCGGCGGCGAGGGCCTCGGCGCGTTCACGGCTGCGCGAGATGAGGGCGACGTCATGGCCCTCCCGGCCGAACCGCCGTGCGACGGCGGCGCCCAGTCCGGGTCCCGCTCCGATGATGGCGATGGTGGTCATGAGTGGGGCTTCCTTGGGAACGGGGCGGCGGGGCGGGCAGGGGCACCTGCACAGGGGCCCTCAACGAGCATCCCGACTGCCGGCCCGGCGCGCATCCCGGCAGGACCGTCCCCCCCGTACTCGTCCGGGGCCGCGCCCGGCTTAGCGCGTGCTGCTGCGCGGGGCGGTGTACACCTCGTCGCTGACCTTCTCCAGCCACTCGGTCTCGGGGGTGCCGTCGCCGAGGCCCTCCCACAGCGCGAGGTGCTCCATGAAGCGGTCCGGAGCGGCGCCGTGCCAGTGCTCCTGCCCGGCCGGGGTGTGGATGGTGTCGCCGGGGTGGGCCTCGATGACCGTGCCGTCGCGCGTGCCGATCAGCGCGGTCCCGGAGACGATGTGCAGGGTCTGGCCGACGGCGTGCGCGTGCCAGGCGGTGCGGGCGCAGGGGGAGAAGCGCACCATGTTGGCGCGCATCCGGGAGGGTTCCTGGCCCGCGTAGATGACGTCGAACCAGACATCGCCGGTGAACCAGTCCGCCGGGGCCTTGACGGTGGGCTGCTGCTTGAGGATCTCCATGGACATCTCCTGACCGCTCGCTTCGTCTCATCGAGACTATGACCCACGACGTACGCCCCAACGAGCCGAGGACCGTCCATGATTCTTTCGACGCAGACAAAATCAGGGTCGGAAGCAGGGTCGAAATCACGGTCGACGGAGCGCAGATGACAACAGCTGAGAGTGTCCAGGTGAAGCCGGTCGCGGGGCTGATCGGCGCGGAGATCACGGGCGTCGATCTGGCGGCCGGGCCGCTGGACGACGCGGTGGTCGCGGCGATCCGGGCGGCGGTGCTGCGCTGGAAGGTGGTGTTCTTCCGGGACCAGCCGCTGGACCACGCGGCACACATCGCGTTCGCCCGGCGGTTCGGTGAGCCGGTGACGCCGGGCAAGCGCGGGAGCGCGTCGCCGGAGGGCTTTCCCCAGGTGGAGACGACGGCCGACCGGCTGGAGCTGGGCGGACGGTACGGCATGGACCAGGCCGAGTGGCTGGAGCGGCGCCGGCACACCCTGCTGAGGGGCTGGCACTGCGACCACGGCGCCCGGATCGACCCGCCGGCCGCGACCATCCTGCGCGCCGAGACCGTACCCCCGTACGGCGGTGACACCACGTGGTCCAACCTGGCGGCCGCGTACGCGGGACTGTCGGAGCCGGTGCGGGACTTCGTGGACGGGTTGCGCGCCGAGCACCGGCTCGGCGTCGGGTATCAGCCGCGGCCGGGCGACGACGCGTACGTACGTCATCTGCTGGGCCGGCAGGTCGCCTCCGGCCATCCCCTGGTCCGGGTGCACCCGGAGACGCGCGAGCGGGTGCTGTTCGTCAACGGCTACTACGTGGAGCAGATCCAGGGCGTGTCCCGCGCGGAGAGCCGGCTGCTCCTGGAGATGCTGCTCGAACAGGCGACCAGGCCCGAGTACACGGTCCGTTTCCGGTGGGAGCCGGGCAGCGTGGCCTTCTGGGACAACCGCGCCACCATCCACCTGGCCCCGAACGACCTGGCCCATCTCGACTTCCCGCGCGTGATGCACCGGGTCATGCTCACCGGTGACATCCCGGTCGGCGTGGACGGCAGGCCCTCCGAACCGATCGTGGGGACCGAGCCCGGCCGCTGGTGACCTCAGGCGGCGGGCAGTGAGGCCAGCCAGTCGATGAGGAGCCGGTTGGTCTCGTCGGGGCGTTCCTGCTGGAGCCAGTGGCCGCAGCCGTCGAGGATGTCGGAGGAGAACAGGCCGGGCAGGGTGGTGGAGTAGGCCTTGATCGCGTCGGCCCGCCAGGTGGTCGAGGCGTCCAGGCCGCCGCCGATGAACAGGGAGGGCTGGGTGATCGGGGCGCCGTCGAAGTCGGCGAGGTCCTCCCAGTCACGGTCCATGTTCCGGTAGCGGTGCAGCGCTCCGCTGAAGCCGGTTCGCTCGAACTCCCCGGCGTAGAAGTCGAGATCGTCCTCACCGAGCCAGCCGGGCAGTCGGCCGTCGACGGGAAACCGGTCCAGCAGTTCCCCGCCCGGGCCGACGAAGTGCAGGTCGGGCGCGCCGGGTTCGGGCATGGTGTCGGCGGACAGACCGGCGTAGAAACGCGCGAGCCAGCCGCGTACGTCGGGCTCGATCTCGGCCTCGGCGCGACCGGGCCGCTGGAAGTAGGAGACGTAGAACTCCTCGTCCCCGCCGCCCATCCCCGCGAAGATCTCCGTGGGCCGGGGGCCGCCACGCGGCGCGTACGGGACGCTCAACAGCCCCACCGCGCGGAAGACGTCCGGCCTGACCAGGGCGGAGTTGGCGGCGATCGGCGACCCCCAGTCGTGGCCGACGATCACCGCGGACGGCTCGCCGAGGGCGTGCACCACCGCCGCGTTGTCCTCCACCAGTTCGCGCATGCGGTACGCCTCCGTGGCGGCGGGCCTGGAGGAGCGGCCGTAGCCCCGGACGTCGATGGCGACCGCCCGGTACCCGGCCGCCGCGAGCGCCGGGAGCTGGTGGCGCCAGGAGTACCAGGACTCCGGGAAGCCGTGCACGAGCAGCACCAGCGGGCCCGTGCCCTGCTCCACCAGGTGGATCCGGCCCGCGGGGGCGGGAACCAGCCGGTGCGTTACGTCCATGACCGGGTGCGGCATCAGTCCTCCAGAGGTTTCGGTCTGCGATTCGATCATGCGGATGATGACAGGCCCGCGACGAGTGATGTTGCCGTTTCGGCAACGCGGATCGTTCAGCTCGGCCAACCGTCGGTGACCACGGCAGCCGTCCGCGGGTCGGCGTCGCGGGTCGGCGTCCGCGGTCGGCATCCGCGGGCGGGCGTCCACAGCTCGGCGTCCGCGGTCGGCATCCGCGGGCCGGCGTCCACAGCTCGGCGTCCATGGGTCGGCATCCGCGGGCCGCCTCGTGTGCAGCTTCCGCCTCCGAACCATCGGTAACCGGCCGGGAGATGGCTCTTCGGACGTGCACTCGACGCATACCGAAGCGAGGAACCACGGTCGAACAGGTCAAGGGCGTACTGGCGGAGCGCTGGAACACCTCGGTGGACGACGCCTTCGCCGGGAGACGCGAGCGCCCGGCGCCGAGGACGCGCGTCCTCGGCGGGGAACCCTCAACGGAGCGTGCGGAAGCCGGCCTTGACCTTGTCGAAGACCGGTCGGAAAGTGTCCCACTGCTTGTCGGGCGCCGAGAGATAGATGTCGTACTCCCTGTCGCCCTCCCGCCCGAAGCCGAAGTCGATGGCACGGAACGCCCGGACCCGTCCCTCGAAGGTGAACTCCCATACGGCCGCGGGCTGTCCCTGGAAGGTGGTGCGCTGCATACGCAGTTTCCGGTACGTGGGGTAGTTGACCTTGGTGTTCGCCTCGATGTTCGTGAAGTGCGACACGGGGTTGGGGCCCGCGGGGTCCACGAGGTCGATCGTGAGACCGGCGAGGCCTGAAGTGTCGGCGTAGTTGACCTCTTCGCTCGTCGCCTTGCCGCGCTTCCAGCTGTCCGGGACGGGAAAGGCGATGCCCAGCGTCTTCTCCGTGACCAGGTGGAAGTCCGCGGGGACGGGGGGAGGGGCGGACGCGGTCGCCGTGCCGGTGCCGTGGGCGGTGCCGCCCGTACCGCCGTCCTCGTCGTGGCGCGACACGACGTAGAACCCGCCCGCCACGACGGCGGCGGCCACCGTCACGGCCACCGCGCTCCAGCCCAACGCGCGCCGTTTCCTCCCCGCCGGGGCCGGGGCCGGGGCCGGGATCGGCGCCGGTGAAGGCTCCCGCCGGGTGGGCGCGGGCAGCGCCTGAGCCGGTGCCTGCGCACCGGCCGGGAACGGCGTCGGCGCCACCACCGGCACCGCCCTCAGCGCCCGTTCCGTCTCCTCCGCGGACGGCCGTGCGTCCGGGTCCTTGGCCAGCAGCGCTTCGATGAGGGGTTCCAGTGGTCCGGCCTGCTTCATGGGCTCAAGGGGGTCGGCGACGACGGCGTACGCCGTCTCCACCGCCGTGTCCTTACGGAACGGCGGCCGCCCCTCGACAGCCTGGAACAGGGTCGCTCCCAGCGCCCAGAGGTCGGCGGCGGGCCCCGGCTTCTGGCCCCGCATCCGCTCGGGCGCGATGTAGTCGATCGACCCGACGATCTCGCCGGTCCTCGTCAGCGTCGAGGTGCCGCTCGCCAGGGCGATACCGAAGTCGGTGAGAACGACACGGCCCCCGGCGCCCAGGAGTACGTTGCCGGGCTTGACGTCACGGTGCAGGACCCCGGCCGCGTGGGCGGCCCGCAGCGCGGCGACCATGCCGAGCCCGATCCGGGCGGCCTCGCCGGGCGGGACGGTCCCGCCGCCCTTGAGCAGCGCGCCGAGAGTCGTCGAGGGCACGTACTCCATGACGATGCAGGGCAGCCCCTCGTCGTCGACGACGTCATGGACGACGACCACGTTGGGGTGGGCGATACGGGCGGCGCTGCGCGCCTCACGGCGGGTGCGTTCGTAGAGCGTGGCGAGCTCGTCGTCGGTGAGGTGCCGCTGGACATGCAGCCGCTTCAGCGCGACGTCCCGGCTGAGAACCTCGTCCTGGGCCCGCCACACGGTGCCCATGCCACCGCGCCCGATCTGCTCGGCCAACCGGTACCGCCCGGCGATCAGCCGCCCCTCGTCCGACACAACGCGCCCCCGCCGACTCTCTCCGTGCCACCTGCCACGTGCTTTGCGCCACGTGCTTTGTGCTTTGTGCTTTGTGCGGTGTTCTACGTTCTCTCTGCTTTGTGGTGTTCGATTCGCGTCGACACCATAACCGGCAAAGGTTGCGGGACCGTCTCGGCAAGTTGCCCGACCGCTCCGCGAGGCGGGCAGCCGGCTCCCCGTATCGTGACGCGTATGCAGTCCTACACAATCGGCCAGGCCGCCCGGCTGCTCGGCGTGAGCCCGGACACCGCCCGGCGGTGGGCGGACGCCGGGCGGGTGGCCACCCACCGGGACGACGGCGGGCGGCGGCTCATCGACGGCCGGGATCTGGCCGCGTTCTCCGTGGAGTTGGCGAAGACCGGCGGCGAGGAGGACGTCTCCTCCTACACCTCCGTCCGGAACGCGTTCGCGGGCATCGTCACCGCCGTCAAACTCGGTGACGTCGCCGCCCAGGTGGAGATCCAGGCCGGGCCGCACCGGCTGGTCTCCCTCCTCACCCGGGAGGCTGTCGAGGAACTGGGCCTGGAGGTCGGCATGGAGGCCACCGCGAGGGTGAAGTCGACCAGCGTGCACATCGACCGCACCTAGGCCACGCCTCCGTCAGATCGACGTCATCGCCTTCAGGTCGCTGTCAGGTCGTCGTCAGGTCGTCGTCGACGTCGAGTACGAGTGCGCCCCCGTGCCCGCCAGCGCGCCCCCGTCGACGATCAGGTACTCGTCCCGGATCGGGGTGCCGTCGAAGAACGACTCCAGGATCTCCCGGGTGCCCGCCGCGTAACGGGCCTGCGCGGAGAGCGAGGAACCGGAGATGTGCGGGGTCATACCGTGGTGCGGCATGGTGCGCCAGGGGTGGTCCGCCGGGGCGGGCTGCGGATACCAGACGTCACCCGCGTAGCCCGCCAGCTGACCGCTCCGCAGGGCGCGGTCGACCGCGTCCCGGTCCACGATCTTCGCCCTGGCCGTGTTGATCAGATAGGCGCCGCGCTTCATCGCACCGAGCAGCTCGTCCCCGAACAGGCCTTCCGTCTCCGGGTGCAGCGGCGCGTTGATGGTGACGACGTCGCAGTGCGGGGCCATGTCCTGCGAGCTCTCGTGCCAGGTCAGACCCAGCTCCTCCTCGGTCTCGCGCGGCAGCCGGTGGCGGTCGGTGTAGTGCAGCTTCACGTCGAAGGGCGCCAGGCGGCGCAGCACCGCGAGCCCGATCCGCCCGGCGGCGACCGTGCCGACGTGCATGCCTTCGAGGTCGTACGACCGTTCCACGCAGTCGGCGATGTTCCAGCCGCCGTCCAGGACCACCTGGTGCGAGGGGAGGTAGTTCCGTACGAGCGAGAGCGTCATCATCACCACGTGCTCGGCGACGCTGATGCTGTTGCAGTACGTCACCTCGGCGACCGTCACGCCGCGCGCGATGGCCGAGTCGAGGTCGACGTGATCGGAGCCGATGCCCGCCGTGACCGCCAGCTTCAGGTTCTTGGCGGCGGCGATGCGCTCGGGGGTCAGATACGCCGGCCAGAACGGCTGCGAGATCACGATGTCCGCGTCGGGCAGCTCACGGTCGAAGACCGAGCCGCTCCCGTCGTTGTCGTCCTTGTCGGAGGTGACGACGAGGGTGTGCCCGCGCTCCTCCAGGAAGCGGCGCAGGCCCAGCTCGCCGGTCACGCTGCCGAGCAGATGGCCGGGGGTGAAGTCGGTCGCCTTCGGGGTGGGCGTGGTCTGGCCGCCCGGGTAGTGGTCGATGACGGGCAGATCGTCCCGGGCGTACGTCTTCGGGTATCCGTCGGTCGGGTCGTCGTACAGAACGCAGAGCACCTTGGCCATGTCGCGGCTCTCCTCAACTCCGTTGTGTGAAGGTGCTCTTCACCATCCTCGGGGTCGAATCCGCAGGTCAAAGCGAACGTTGCTATGCCGAGATAGCCGGCGGCTATCTCACCGCCGACCTCCAGGCGCTGGCTGCGCCACCCGTACCTCCAGACAGCCGCTCCGCCACCGCCGTACCG
>NZ_JBHXMF010000007.1:150721-153664 GCF_042721055.1 Streptomyces sp. NPDC058470 | reverse complement strand
CCTCCAGACAGCCGCTCCACCACCGCCGTACCTCCAGACAGCCGCTCCACCACCGCCGTACCTCCAGACAGCCGCTCCACCACCGCGGTCCGTCCAGACAGCCGCTGTCTCACTCCCGTACCTCCAGGTACGTGTGCAGCAGCGTGTCCAGCGCGTCGCGCACGCCCGCCTCCCGTGCCACCTTCAGCAGCGCCTCCGCAAGGACGGACTGCGGATCCCCCTCGGCCACCACGAGCCCCACCCGCGGTCCGTGCGCCGGTCCCTTCAACGGCACCACCCGCATCCCTTCCGGTACGCCGAACATGTGCAGCCAGGCGTGCGAGATCACGCTGGACCAGCGGCCGCCCGGCAGATGGGCGTACAGGCCGGCCACGCTGTCCGACTCGATCGCGGGCTCGGCCTTGGCGTCGTCGGCGGCGAAGCACTCGTCGATGATCCGGCGGTTGCGCATCCGCGAGCTCAGCAGGCACAGGGGCAGCGCCGCCGCGTCCGCCCAGCGCGCCGTCGACGCGGCGGCCAGCGGGCCGTCGACGGGAGTGAGGAGCACGTACCGCTCCTCGTACAGCGGAAACCGTCGTACGTGACGCAGCTCGTCGTCGTCCAGATACGTCATCGCCGCGTCCAGCTCGAACTCGGCGAAACCGTGGGTGATCTCGGCGGACGACAGCGACTCCAGGCTGACCCTGGCCTGCGGGTGGCGCTCGCAGAACGGGTTGGTGAGGAGGGAGGCGGCGGGCAGCGCGGTCGGGACGATGCCCAGCCGCAGGGTGCCGGTCAGACCGCCGCGCAGCGCCGACAGCTCCTGGCGCAGGGCGTCCCGCTCGGCGAGGATGCGGTGCGCCCAGGCGAGGACGACCTCGCCCTCCGGGGTCAGCCCCTCGTACCGCCTGGCCCGCCGCACGATCGGCACGTCCAGTTCGTGCTCCAGGCGCCGGATCGCGGCCGACAGCGACGGCTGCGACACGAAACAGGCGGCCGCCGCCCGCGCGAAGTGCCGCTCCCTGGCGAGCGCGACCAGGTACTCCAGCTGACGCAGCAGCATCAGTCACCTCCGCTACGACGGTACCCGGCCGGCAGCGACCTCGGTAGGAACGCACATACCAGGACTACCGGCCGATCACACGGCTCATGCAAAGTGACAGGAGACTTACGGCTTGCATATGCGGAAGTATGATCCGCACATACCTTCCCGAGGGAGTAGTCCTGTGATCACCCGTTCCGTACGCCTCGCCGGAGGCACCGTCGCCGCGCTCCTGGCGCTCAGCGCCTGCTCCTCCTCCGACTCCGACACGTCATCGTCGTCATCGTCGTCGTCGGACAGCTCGGCCTCCGCCTCCCCTGAGCTCTCCGGGACGGTCACCGTCTTCGCCGCGGCCTCGCTCCAGGAGAGCTTCACGACGCTGGGCAAGGACTTCGAGAAGGCCCACCCCGGTACGAAGGTGACGTTCAGCTTCGGCGGCAGTGACACGCTCGCCGCGAGCATCACCGGGGGTGCCCCGGCCGATGTGTTCGCCTCCGCGAGCCCCAAGACGATGGCGGTCGTGACGGACGCGAAGGACGCGTCCGGCACCCCCGTCACCTTCGCGCGCAACCAGCTGGAGATCGCGACCCT
Source organism: Streptomyces sp. NPDC058470 (assembly GCF_042721055.1). NCBI lineage: Bacteria > Bacillati > Actinomycetota > Actinomycetes > Kitasatosporales > Streptomycetaceae > Streptomyces > Streptomyces sp. NPDC058470. The sequence continues at coordinate 152,052 of NZ_JBHXMF010000007.1, read as the reverse complement.
GCCGGGCAACCCCGACAAGATCGCCTCCCTGAAGGACCTCACCAAGTCCGGCCTCAAGGTCGTGCTCTGCGACGAGACCGTCCCGTGCGGCGCCGCCGCGCAGAAGGCGCTGGACGCGAGCGGCCTCAAGCTCACCCCGGTCTCCTACGAGCAGGACGTCAAGAGCGCCCTGACGAAGGTGGAGCTGAAGGAGGCCGACGCCGCCGTCGTCTACAAGACCGATGTGAACGCGGCGGGTGACAAGGTGGAGGGCGTGGACTTTCCCGAGTCGGCCGAGGCCATCAACGACTACCCGATCACCCTGCTCAAGGACGCGCCCAACGCGGCCGCGGCGAAGGCGTTCATCGCGCTGGTCCAGTCCGCCGAGGGCCAGCAGGTGCTGACGACGGCCGGGTTCCTGAAGCCGTGACCGAGCCCGCCCCCGACAGGTCCGACGCCGCGGCCGACACCCTGACCGGTGGGCCGCGGCGCCGACGTGTCCGGGGCGGGATGCGGAGCGGGCCACCGGGCAAACGCGCCCGAGTGCCCGGCATCCGAGGCCGGGTGCCGCTTCCCCTCCTCCTGCCCGCGCTCGTAGGGCTGGCCTTCCTGCTGCTCCCCCTGGTCGCCCTCCTCGTACGGGCCCCCTGGCGCAGCCTCCCCGACCAGCTGACCAGTACGGCGGTCTGGCAGGCCCTTCAGCTGTCGCTGATCACGGCGACGGCGGCCACCGCGGTGAGCCTCGTCCTCGGCGTGCCCCTCGCCTGGCTGCTGGCCCGCACGGACTTCCCGGGACGCGGCCTCGTACGAGCCCTGGTCACGCTGCCCCTCGTGCTGCCCCCGGTGGTCGGCGGTGTCGCGCTGCTCCTTGCCCTCGGCCGCAACGGTGTCGTCGGGCAGTGGCTGGACTCGGCCTTCGGGATCACCCTGCCGTTCACCACGGCGGGGGTGGTGGTCGCCGAGGCGTTCGTGGCGATGCCGTTCCTGGTCATCAGCGTGGAGGGCACACTGCGGGCCGCCGATCCGCGCTACGAGGAAGCCGCGACGACCCTCGGCGCCTCCCGCTTCACCGCGTTCCGCCGGGTCACCCTGCCGCTGATCGCGCCCGGCGTCGCGGCGGGTTCCGTACTGGCCTGGGCCCGCGCGCTCGGCGAGTTCGGCGCGACGATCACCTTCGCCGGCAACTTCCCCGGCCGTACGCAGACCATGCCCCTGGCGGTGTACCTCGCCCTCCAGAACGACCCGGCCGCCGCCATCGCGCTGAGCCTGGTGCTGCTCGCCGTATCGATCGCGGTCCTCGCGGGGCTGCGGGACCGCTGGATGACGGGGGTGTCATGACAACCGACGCACCG
>NZ_JBHXMF010000007.1:81443-150625 GCF_042721055.1 Streptomyces sp. NPDC058470 | reverse complement strand
TCCGATCACGGTACCGACCAACCTGCAGAACCACCGCACGACAGGGACGCCATGACGACCAACGCACCGATCACGGTACCGACCAACCTGCAGAACCACCGCACGACAGGGACGCCATGACAGCCGACGCATCCCTCGTGTCCGACAAGGGCCTCGACACCCGACTCGTCGTCGACCGCGGCTCCTTCCACCTCGACGTCACGCTCACCGCCGCCCCCGGCGACGTCGTCGCGCTCCTCGGCCCGAACGGCGCCGGCAAGACCACCGCACTACGTGCCCTGGCCGGACTCACGCCGCTCTCGACCGGCGGTCATCTACGCCTGGACGGCAGCGACTTGGACCGTACGCCGCCCGAGTCCCGTCCCGTCGGCGTCGTCTTCCAGGACTATCTGCTCTTCCCGCACCTCACCGCACTCGACAACGTCGCCTTCGGGCCGCGCTGCCAGGGCGTGTCGAAGGCGGAGGCCCGCGCCCAGGCGGCCGGCTGGCTGGACCGGATGGGCCTGGCCGACCACGGGGGCGCCAAGCCCCGCCGGCTGTCCGGCGGTCAGGCCCAGCGCGTCGCCCTCGCCCGCGCGCTGGCCACCCACCCCAGGCTGCTCCTGCTCGACGAACCGCTCGCCGCGCTCGACGCCCGTACCCGCCTCGACGTACGGGCCCAACTCCGGCGCCATCTCGCCGACTTCGAGGCCGTGGCCATACTGGTGACACACGACCCGCTGGACGCGATGGTGCTCGCGGACCGGCTGGTCGTCATCGAGGACGGCCGCGCGGTCCAGGACGGAACCCCGTCGGACATCGCGCGCCACCCGCGCACCGACTACATCGCCCAGCTCGTCGGTCTCAACCTCTACCGGGGCCGGGCGGACGGCCACACGGTACGGCTGGACGCGGGCCCGGCGATCACGACGACCGAGGACCTCACCGGTCCCGTCTTCGTCGCCTTCCCGCCGAGCGCCGTCACCCTCCACCGCGACCGCCCCACCGGCTCCAGCGCACGCAATCTGTGGAGTTGCGAGGTCGGCGGCCTGGAAACACACGGCGACCAGATCCGCGCGGACCTCACCGGCGAACTCCCGCTGGCCGCCGACCTCACCACCGTCGCCGCCGCCGAACTCGATCTGCACCCCGGCGCGCCCGTCTGGGCGACCGTGAAGGCAGTGCAGACGCACGCGTATCCGGCGTGAGCGGCCACGAACATCCCCCTCAAGTCCCGCGATCCGCTAAAAGAGACCCTGTGACACCGACCCCTCGCAATTCCGAGACCCCCGCCCCCGGCACCCCGGCGCTGGCCACCGCCCTGGGCATGCAACGGCACCCGGAAGGCGGCTGGTTCGTCGAAACATGGCGGTCGCCGCAGACCTTCCGTCCCGACGGCTACACCGGCCCCCGCGCCGCGGCCACCGCGATCCACTTCCTGCTCGCCCCCGGCGACACCTCCGCCTGGCACACGGTCCGTTCCGACGAACTCTGGCTCTGGCACCGCGGCGGCCCCCTGGAACTCCTCCTCGGCGGCGACGCCGACCAGCCGGACAAGGCCCCCGAAGTCATCCGCCTCGGCCCGGACGTGGAGAACGGCGAACGCCCCCAGGCTCTCGTCCCCGGCGGCACCTGGCAGTCCGCCCACCCGGCAACCGACCAGGAGGTCCTGGTCAGCTGCATCGTGGCGCCGGGCTTCGACTACGCGGACTTCCGACTCATCGACTCCCGGGACTGAGCACCGCGGCTGTGAACGTTTCTTCGACCCACGAAGAAGTGATCCCAGCCCCTCGGCCGGGCGCCCTGCCCAAAATCCCTCCAGGTTCCGGAGACCCGACCACCGGAACCTGTTCACCGAGGACTCTGCCGAGCACTGACGCTCCGGACGAGAAGGGGGCGGGCCGCGAGCTCCGGCGTCATCCTTCGTCACCGGTGCCCGGTAGGCGCCCCCGGAGCGCGCAGTGCCGTCTCGATCCGCGCAAGCCAGTGCTCAACGGGACCGAGTGACAGCAAACCGCTTGCCGCGCCCGCGAGTTCGGCGGTGGCCGGGCGGAGGCGGGCGTGGGTCCGGGCCAGAACCCGGCGGTCGCCGAGGGCCAGCGCGGCGGTGGCCTCCAGGCAGGTCAGGGCCTCGTACAACAGGTCCCGGGGCGGCTCAGGCACGGCATCCAGCGCGACGGCCGCCTCCGCCCGGCGGCCGGCCTCCAGGAGGGCCAGCGGCTCGACCCAGGGGCGGTACGGGCCCCAGTCCGCGCGCGGGTCCGCGCCGCTCGGCGGCACCCGGAGGCTCAGCAGGGCCAGGGCGAGGAGCCCGCGGTCCAGGCCGGGCATCCCGGCGCCGTCCAGCCGCGCGGCGGCGGCCCGGTACGCGGCCTCGGCCCGTTCCCGGTGATCCGAGGCCGCCAGCCGCAGTGCCGCGTACCACTCGGTGAACACCCCCACCAGCGGCAGGTCGTGACGCTCCGCCAGGAGGTCCGCCGCGGCGGCGTGTTCGTCCGCCGTACGGAAGTCGGCGAGGGCACTGCGGGACTGGACCCGGATGAGATGACCGAGGACCTCGAAGGTCGTCAGGCCGTGCCGGGCGGACAGGGCGATCAGTTCCGCGCCGATCCCGTCCCGCCGTGCGGCGAGGCCGGCCCGGGTGAAGGACTGCATGAACGTCCCGTTCAGGGCGAACACCAACAGCGCCGGGTCGTCGAGACGGCGGGCGATCGCCTCCGCCTCGCGGGCGGCCTCCGGTCCGCGGGGCGCGTGCGTACCGCGCATCTCCAGCGCGATGGTGGCGAGCAGGCGGCAACGCGCCCCGTCGTACGCCGGGTCCCTCGGCAGGGCGGCGAGGGTGCGCTCGGCCGCCGCGACGAGGCGCTCGGCGAGCTCCGGGTCATCGGCTCGCGTCCAGATCGCGGGGACGTCGTACGCGCCGATCACCCGCGCGGTCAGCTCCACGTCACCGGTCTCCTCCGCCGCCGCGACCACCGCCATACGGTGCTCCCGCGCCGCCTCCAGCCCCCCGCCGCCCGTCACCGCGAGGTTCCGCATCAGGCCGACAGCGGACTCCAGCCGGGCCCGCGGCCCCGCACCGACGGCACGGTCATAGGCGGCGGAGGCCTGTGTCCAGACCTGCGCGGCGGCGTCGAGGTGCGGGCCGTGGGGTTCTTCGCCCCCTCCGCCCCTACCCATCCCGTACCTGGGGGCTCCGCCCCCAGACCCCCGTTCTGCCTGAACGACCTGGTCCTCACACGCCGGACGGGCTGGAGTCAGCCCCTCCGGCGTTCGAGGAGCGGGGTCTGGGGCGGAGCCCCAGGAAGAGGGGATGGGCAGGGGCGGAGGGGGCGAAGAACCACCCCCGTCCAACCCCGGCGCCTGCGCCAAGATGTCCGCCTCCAGCCGCCGCAGCCCGGGCCCAGGGTCCAGCCCCAACTGGTCGGCCAACGCGACCCGCGCCCGCCGCAGCACAGCGAGCGCATCCGCCTGCCGCCCCACCCGGTAAAGCGCGAGGGAGAGCAGCCCCCAGGCACCCTCACGCCAGGGATGCTCGGCGACGTACGCATCGAGATCGGCAACCGCCTCCCCCGCACGGCCCAGCGCAAGCTGAGCCGCAGCCCGCCCCTCGACGGCCTGAAGCCGAAGCTCGGCCAGCCGGGCGCTTTCCGCCCGAGCCCACCCTTCCCCCGCGAACTCGACGTACGCGGGCCCCCGCCACCACCCGAGGGCCTCCTCCAGCCGTCCGAGCGCCTCCTCGGCGGGCAGCTTCACGGCATCCGCGACAGCCGCCTCGAACCGCCACGCGTCCACCGCGTCCGGCGCGGCACGCAAGGCGTATCCGGTCCCCTCGGTGACCAGCAGCCGGGCCGGCGCCCGCGGTGGCCGCTCCGGTTCCAGGGCCCGGCGGAGCGCGCCGACGAAGGTCTGCAGCGCACCCACGGCGCCCGTCGACGGGTCCTCCCACAGGTCGTCGACCAGCCGGACGAAAGGCACGACCCGCCGACGGGCCACGATCAGCCGGGCGAGCACGGCCCGGTGCCGCGGCCCCTTCAACGCGAGCGAGCCCCCGTCCCGCTCTGCCACGACGGCCCCGAGCACCCCGAAGACGACCCGCTGCTCCACGCCACCACCCTCTCCGGCCGCCCACCCGTCACCGTACGCGCGCTGATTCACCGCTGATTCACGCCCGGCAAGCTCAAGGCGTCCTGCTCCCGCACCCTTCCGAGAGGCAGAAACCCATGCCCCCGAGCACACCCCCGACCATCCCGGGCTTCGCCTACCACCGCATCCCGGTCGCCACCGACGTGTCCCTGAATGTCGCCGTCGGCGGCTCCGGCGGCACCCCCGTCGTCCTCCTCCACGGCTTCCCGCAGACCCACCTGATGTGGCGGCATGTCGCCGCCGACCTCGCCGCCGACCACCTGGTCATCTGCCCCGACCTGCGCGGCTACGGCGCCAGCGACAAGCCGGCCGAGCCCGCGGAGAACGCGGACCCGACGACGTACTCCAAGCGCACCATGGCCGCCGACATCGTCATGCTCGCCCGCGCACTGGGGTACGACCGCTTCGCCCTGGTCGGCCACGACCGGGGGGCGCTCGTCGCCATCCGTGCCGGGCTCGACCACCCCGACACGGTCACCCATCTCGCCTCGCTCGACGTGCTGCCCACGCTGGACATGTGGGACGTGCTGCACGGCACGACCGCGGCGGTCGCCTTCCACCTGTACCTGATGGCCCAGCCGCCGGGTCTGCCGGAGCAACTGATCGGCGCGGCGCCGGACGCGTTCTTCGGCCACTTCCTCGACCAGTGGACACGGGATTCGGAGTCGGCGGCCATCCCGGACGACATCCGCGCCGCCTACCTCAAGGCCTCCCGCGAGGCGGTGCCGTCAATCGTCGCCGACTACCGTGCCTCCGCCGGTATCGACATCGAACACGACCTGACCGACCGCGAGTCCGGCAACCGGCTGCGGATGCCGGTCACCGTCCTTCAGCAGGACTGGGGCGCGGCGCTCGGTTTCGACGCCGCCGCCCGGTGGGCCGCCTGGGCGACCGACCTGCGCCACCGCACCGTCTCCTGCGGCCACTTCATGGCGGAGGAGGCACCCGCCGAAGTCACCGAGGCGGTACGGGATCTGCTCACCCGGACCCCCTGACAGGCGCCCCCGTACCCCCCGTACCCCCCGTACCCCCCGAAACTCTCTTAGCGCCTTTGTGACGTCGGACGCCGGTTGCGGATCACTCAGCGTGGGCATGACCCGTAGGCAGGACCGGCCGCGCACCGTATCGCGCGGGTCCCGGTTGGCGGGGGGTCCGACCGCCGGGAATGCCGACCGTCCTGGAGGGGAGTGAGGTGTCATGCGTGCGCATGAGCGCGCCGTCCGGCAGACCGCCCGCGTCGAGTACACACTGCCGCGCACAGCAGTGTCGGCGGGGAGGGCCCGCAGACTCACCTCGGCGTTCCTCACCCGGCCGCGGATGGACGCGCCGACCGCCGACCAGGTGGACGACGCCACGCTGATAGCTTCCGAACTCGTCGCGAACGCCGTCCGGCACGGCCGTACCGGCTGTCGGCTGCGCCTTCAGGTGGCGCACGGCGAGGTGACGGTGGAGGTGCACGACGACAGCCCCGGCCGGCCCAGTGTCGGCCCGCTGGACACCGACTCGGAGAGCGGCCGCGGTCTCGCGATGGTCCAGCATCTCGCCCATCGCCTGGAGGTCGTCAGCACCGGCTTCGGCGGCAAGACGGTCCGCGCGGTCCTGGCGGTGTGAGCGACCGTTCCGGCCGTGTGCGCCCGGGAGGGTGACGCGGCGCGGCCCGCCGACCGGCGTAGGCCGATGATCACCCCACGCGCATGTAGAGACGAACCATGCGCCTCTCTCGTATCTCCCGCTTCCTGCGCGTACCCCGTACTCGGAAAGTCCGGGTGTCGGCCGTGGCAGCGACGGCGGTCGCGGGCGCTGCGCTGACCGCGGTGCTCATCGCAGGAAGCGGGGACGACAGCGCGGGCTCCGGTTCGCGTGCCGACTCCGCGGACGAGGACCGGCGCACGGCGATGGCGCTGACCCGGTTCCGGACATCCACGGCCGCCGGCCCCTCGGAGGTCACCGTGCGGCTCCCCTCCGCGGGGAGCGGGACGGTGACGGTGCGCGCCGTGGCCGACCATCGCCTGCACCGGGCGGTCGGGGTGTACGAGGTGACGGACGACGGCCACATCATGCGTGGCCTGCTCGCCTGGGACCTGGAGGGCGTCGCCGTGGCCGGGTCTCCGGCGTCGGCCCCCGACAACACCCTTGCCACCAAGGCGAGACCGGCCGCCCCGGGCCCGGTGACCACCGCCGTCCAGGCGGCGCGTCGGGCAAGCACTTTGAAGTCCGGCCACTGGGCCCGCCATCCCTACGGGACCGCTCCGCTGGACCAGGCACTGCGTCTGGCGCTGACCGTGACCGCGGACCGCCCGGCGAGCGTGTCCGTGACCGCGGACGGCCCGGCGAGCACCCGGCTCCCCGTCGAATCCCCGCGGTTGGCGCCCCCCGCCCCGGGCGGCGGCAGCGCCCACCCCGAAGCCTCGGCGCTCGCCCAGACCTACTCCGTCGACGCGGTCGGCGACCTGCGCCGGGTCACGGCCGAGGTCGCCCCCGGTCGGAAGGCAACGGTGGATTTCGCGAAGACCCGGGCTCGCGCAGGCGTCCCGAGCGCGCCGTGGAGCTGATGCCCGGGCGCGGAGACTACGCCGGTTCGGCCGTCCAGTCGGTGCGCGTGGGGGGCTGCGTCGGCGCGGCGGCCGTGCGGCAGACGAACCCGAGGCGGGTGAGCGCGCGGGCCACCTCGAACTCGGTGAAGTCGCGGCGGTCCTGCCGGGTGATGATCTCGCCGACCTGCTTGACGGGGTAGGTAAGCGGACCGATGACCACGGACGCGCCGGTGACGGCTTCGGGCTGGACGTCCGCCATCGAGTGCTCGACCTCGCCCTTGATGAGGTCGAAGGGGAAACGGGCGATCACACAACGCATGGGTGCCTCCGCGAGGGAAGTTTCCGAGCACCGGAAAGGAGGCACGGCGTCACGGGAAATTCGCCGGAAATTTAATGCGGGAATAAACAAAAAGCAGGTGGCCGGGACCCGCACCTCAGGGTGCAGGTCCCGGCCACCTGTAAGCGTCGGCCGACTCAGGAGTCAGGCGTCAGCGGGGGTCCCGGACTAGGCGGGGACGATGTTCTCCGCCTGGGGGCCCTTCTGGCCCTGGGTGACGTCGAAGGTCACCTTCTGGCCTTCCTGGAGCTCACGGAAGCCCTGGGTGGCGATGTTCGAGTAGTGGGCGAAGACGTCGGCGCCGCCGCCGTCCTGCTCGATGAAGCCGAAGCCCTTTTCCGCGTTGAACCACTTCACGGTGCCAGTAGCCATGTCAAATCTCCTTCGGGGCAAAGCTCGAGGACCCACACTGTGTGGGTCCGCGTCTGCGCGATGTTGCCCCCTCCGGATAAGCACCGGATATTCAGAAGCCGACTTCCCGGTACGGACCGGAAAGCAAGCTCCAAGACTTTGGGAACCACAACTGCAACTGATATCGACACTAGCACGGGACGGGCGCGGAGGGGGCGCACTATCTCACCCGTCTCGGGGGAATAAAGAAACTCCCCGCACTGCACTCCAATTTCTCCATCTGTCAGGACAGATATTCACCCCCGTCGGAGGCAGTGATCACCTGCCGTGCGCCGTCGGCGGGCGCGCTCCCGACTTGCCGGGCCCCGCCGCCCGCGGTGCGCTGGGGGCATGACGACCGAGCCCGGCGCGGTCCGGGAGACCTTCGCGTTCGCCTGCGGGAACTGCGGGCACAGCTGGCAGGCGACGTTCCGGCTGATGTTCTTCACCGACCCGCTCGACCCGCTCGACCCGACGGGACAGACCACTCAGGAGTACGTCGACGAGGACGGCGCCGCCATCAGGTCACCGCTCACCGACGCGGTGTGCGGGAAGTGCGGGAGCCGACGGGTCCGAGTGTCGGCCTCCTGACCGGACCGACCCGGCGGGCCCTGCTTCTCCGTGGGCTGACCCACCCGCCGGGCCCGGGTGCCGACCTCCCCACCGACCCGCCAGGCCCTGGCGCCGACTGGCTGACCCACCCGCCGGATCCGGGTGCCGACTGGCTGACCCACCTCACGGCTCGGGTGCCGACCTCCCCACCAACCCGCCAGTCCCTGGCGCCGGCCCACCCCACGGCCCGGGACTCACCCGGACGGACCGGTGCGCTGGTGGGGGCGGAGGTCCGGTGGTGGCGTGGGGGAACCGCCGCGTTCTCAGGAGGCCCCCGCCATGAACCCTCGTCCGTCCCGTGTCCTCGCCTCCACTGCTCTTGCCGCCGCGCTGACGGTGGGCGTACTGGTGTCGGTGTCCGCCTGCTCGGTCTTCGAGCAACCCGGCGAGGAGGCGACCGACGAAAGGGTCACGGCGTCTCCCGCCGCCCCGTCGTCCCCCGCCGCGTCCGCCACCCCCTCGCTCACCGTCACACAGGCGCACGACGCCCTGCTCGGCCCCACCGAACTGGGCGAGCGGTGGTCGGCGACGCAGGGCGGGGCGACCTGGCGGGACGGTCTCCTCAAGGGCAGGACGGACGTCGCGGACTGTCAGCGGCTGCTCGACGGCCTGTACGCCGAGGATCTGCTCGGGAAGCCGAAGGGCGCCGGCGCGGTCGTCGGCCTCGACGAGAGCGACAGCGAGGCGCAGTTGCGCTACCAGGTGGCCGCGTACGGCGGACCGGCGGAAGTGGACGCGAAGATGGCCTGGCTGCGGACGCTGCCGGTGAAGTGCGCGGAGTTCACGTCCACCGATGTCCGGGGCGGGCGGCAGACGGTGACGGTCGTCCCGGCGAAACTGCCCGGTGTGGGTGACGCCCGCGAGGGACTGCGGATGACCATGAGCGGTGAGGGCGATCCGTACGGCGAGACCTCGACGTTGACACTGGACTTCGCCGCCGTGCGGGTCGGCGACCGGGCCGTCTCCCTCACCAACGGCGGACTCGGCGGCGCCGAGGAGGACTTCACGAACCGGGCGATCGAACTGGGCACCCAGCGCCTCCAGGACGTCCTCGCGAAGAAGTCCCCGGCACCCCGCCCCTCCGCCCGTCCCTCCGGCCGTCCCTCCGGCCGTCCCTCTGTCCGCCCCTCCGCCGGTCCCTCCGCCGGTCCCTCCGCCGGTCCCTCTGTCCGCCCCTCCGCCCGACAGGGCTGACCACAGCGGGAGTTCGTCCGGGCTTCGGAACAGGCTCTACGCCATGCTCCCCATGCGCTCCACGGCCTCCTTCGCCTCCTTGAGGCCGGCACCCGTAGCCGCCCGGTAGGCCTTGATCGCCTGGATCTTCTTGCCGTCCCACAGAAACGCGGCCACCTCCGCCAACTCGGAATCGTCCTCGTGGATGCCGAGGTGGCCGATGATCAGGTCGAGCTTCTTTTCGACTCGGGCGATTCTGCGGTCGGTCCGGCTGAGCTTGGTTTCCAGCCCCGCGACACTCGCAAACACGATCGCGGCGACGACCAGGAGTCCTGTCATTTCCATGGTGCGGGATCCTAGGCGGCGACGACGCGCGCGCCCACCCCGCCCAACAGGCCCGGCAGCGTGGCCCGTTCGGCCTCCGAGAGCGGGGCGATAGAGGTCACGGGCCCGTAGCCGTCGGTGCCGCCGCGTCCCCGGCGGGCGTGGCCGCGGAGGGTGTTGTCGACAGCTCGGGCGTGGCCGCGGAAGGTGTTGTCGACAGCTCGGGCGTCGCTGTGGGCGCCGTGCCCTCGATGTCGACCACCGAGCCCACCGCCAGCTGCCCGTACAGCCACTCCGCGTCGCTCATGCGCAGGCCGATCCAGCCGGACGTGCGGTCGTAGACGCCGGGGGCCTTCTCGTCGTAGGAGAGAGCGGCGATGTAGTTCGTCCTGCCGTCGGCGGCGAGGAGTTCGATGAACCAGGAGACCTTGAGGTCGTAGCCGGGGCCGACGATGTCCTCGCTGGGCATCACCTTCGTGCTCGCCTTGGCGGTGACCGTCATCCGGCCTGTCGCCGTGGGTGTCTCCAAGGCGCCGGAGGAGACCGGCAGTTCGCGGCCCGCGACGGTGACCACCCGCCGGGACAGGTTGACCGTGGCGTCCGGCGTCGCGGGAACACTGGGCGTTCCGGTGGGGCTCCCCGCCGGGGACGGGTGCCGGTCCGCGGCTCCGCCGCCCAGGTTCAGCGCCACGACGAGGGCGAGCGCAGCCGCGGCGGAGGCGCCGACGGCAGTCGCAGCCGTACGGCGGTGGCGTCGGCGGCGTGCCGCCCTGCCGCGGATCTCCGCGCCGGACAGCGCCGGAGGTGTCTCACCGGCGGCGGCCAACTCGCGCAGTTCCGCCGTGAGTTCGGAGGTGAGTTCATCGGACACGGTCGTCCTCCCGCTCCCCTTCGCCGACCGACCCGGAGGAACCGGCCGAGCCCGCGCCGCCCGTCGAGTCCGTCGTGAGCTCCCGCGCCAGCGCCGCCCGGCCACGGGACAGCCGGGCCTTGACCGTCCCCACGGGGGCGCCGGTTTCGGAGGCTACCTGCTCGACACTCAGGTCGCACAGATGGTGCAGGACCAGCGCCATCCGCTGCGGTTCGGGCAGTGTGCGCAACGCGGCGACCAGGGTGGCGCGTTCCGGGTCGGGCCCGGGGACGTGCTGCGGCGGCGGATTCCTGCGCACCAGTTCCAGCCAGCGGCGCGCACGGCGCCAGCGGCTCACCGCGAGCCGCATCGCCACGGTCCGTATCCACGCCTCCGGCGCCCCGTCGAGCAGGAACTCCCGGCGCTGGTCCCAGGCGCGGACGAACGCCTCCTGGACCACGTCCTGTGCCTCGCCGTGATCCCCGGTGAAGGCGTAGAGCTGGCCGGTCAGCCGGGGGAACGCGGTCGCGTAGAACGCGTCGAACTCGTCCTCTGTCATGCCCCCCGCCGGAGTTTCCGGAAAATCCCACGTCCCGTGCAACCCGGCGGTCGGTGCCGTGCGTACAGGTCCCGTACGTCGCACATCGAAACACATCACAGGGGGATCGGGATGACCACGGGGACCAGAACGACCGCGAGGACCGGGGGAGTGCGGAGCGGCCGGGCGGCGCGCGCAGTGAGCGCGGCGGCCTTGTGCGTGCTCGCGCTCGCGGGCTGTTCGGCACAGGCGGTGGCCGGGGGGACACCGCAGGAGCCGAACGCCCGGGTGGCGGAGGCGAAGCCGAGTGTCACGGCGAAGCCCACGCCCACGCAGACGCCGCTCAGGGCGTTGGACGGCGCGCACATCAATATCGCCGACGGACAGACCATGGGTGTCGGTATGCCGATATCCGTCACCTTCGACCACGCGATACCTGCCGCCGAACGGGCCGCCACCGAGCGGCAGTTGAGGGTCTCGGCCGATGTCGAGGGCTCCTGGAGCTGGGTCAAGGACCGCAATCTTCTCGACGGGCAGCGCGTCGACTTCCGTCCGCGCGAGTACTGGAGTCCTGATGCCGAGGTCACCGTCCGGGCGGGCTCCGGGATCACCCGGCACTTCACCGTCGGCCGTTCGCTCGTCGCCACGGTCGACGTCCGCAGCCACACCATGACGGTGGTCAAGGACGGCCGGACCCGGACCGTTCCGGTCACCGCGGGCGCCCCGGGCATGGACACCTGGAACGGCACGATGGTCGTCTCCGACAAGCAGCGCGAGGTCTTCATGGACTCACGCACGGTCAACTACGGCGACGCGTACGCGGGTTACTACTCCTACGCCGTCCACCTCACCACCTCGGGCACCTACCTCCACGAGAACCCGAAGGCCAACACGTATGCGGGCAACCAGAACGTCACGCACGGCTGCGTCGGGCTCGCGACGGACGGCACGGCGAAGCGGTTCTACGACGAGGTCATCCCCGGCGATGTCGTCGAGGTCGTCGGCTCGAAGGACACCGTCGACGTCGGCAACGGCTACGGCGACTGGAACGCGAGCTGGGAGCAGTGGCGGGCGGGCAGCGCGCTGACGTGACACACCGGCCGAAGAAATCCGGTGCCTGTGTCATCCCGGCTGCGGCCGCCGGGAGTTCTGACGGGTGGAGAGGCGCTCTCCGACCCACAGCAGTGCTCGTCCCACAGCAGTGCTCGTCCCACAGCAGCACTGGTCTCACTCATCCGGATCCTCAAGGGTCCGCGCAACACGAGGAGTTGTCCGTCCATGACACGGATGTCCACGACACGGATACAGAAGTACGTCGCCATCGCGGCGGTCGCCGCCGCGCTGGTGGCCGTGCCCACGGCGTCGTACGCCGCCGCGCCGGGGAGGGCGGCGTACGACACCGCCAGGCAGACGCCTTCGGCACAGATCGTCGCCCCCGGCGAGCACGTCACGGGCGGCGAACCCGGCTTCGAGCTCTGGCTCACCGAGGAGGGCAAGCACTGGACCACACCTGACGATCCCGAGCCGCAGTTCCGCAGCGTGGTCGACGGGAACATCGACCTCGGCCGGCCGGGCGTCTCGGTCCAGGCGGAGGGCGTTCAGGGGCACTACGTCCTCTCCGGCCTGTACTACGGCGGCAAGGGCACCGCCTCGCGGGTCGCCGTCGAGACCTCGGTCGGGACCGTGCACGGCAAGCTGCTGGAGCTGGCGGGCAGGCCGGGCTGGGGCGTCTGGTACGCCACCGCCGACGTGCCGGTGAGCGATGAGGGTGGCTTCGACGCCTTCCACTCCGTCACCGTCTACGACACCAGAGGCCGGGTCTACTCCCAGCTGAAGCTGAACTGAGCCCGCGGGCGGGGGAGTCGGGTTGTTCAGGTCTCGACTCCCCCGTGCCGCCCCCTCCCCCCACGAACCCGATTCCGAGGGACACCGCCGGCCGTGCAGCACAACTCCACCGACGCCCCCGAAGTCCCCGCCGCTGACGGCGAGTTCGCCACGTACGCCGCCGCTGCGTGGCCCCGCCTGGTGCGCACCGCGCACATGCTCACCGGCGACTTCCACGAGGCCGAGGATCTCGTCCAGACCACGCTGGTCAAGGTGTACGCCCGCTGGCGGCGCATCCCGCGCGACGACGTCGACTTCTACGTACGCCGCTCGCTGGTCAACAACAACCTCAGCCGGGTGCGCAGAAGACGGGTCGTCCATCTGCTGACGCCGTTCCTGCCCGAGCGGATACACCTGCGCGAGCCGGGGCACGCCGAGGCCGTCGAGCAGCGGGCGGCGTTCGGCCAGGCGCTGGACTCCCTTTCGGCCCGGCAGCGGGCCGTGCTGGTGCTGCGCTACTGGGAGGACCTGGGTGAGGCCGAGATCGCGCAGCTGCTCGGCTGCTCGGTCGGCACGGTCAAGACCCATGCCCGGCGCGGCCTGGAGTCCCTGCGCGTCCACCCTCTGTTCGCCGGCCGACACCCCGTTTCCGGAGCCCGCCCATGAACCGCCCCTCCCGTCCGCAGAGTCCCACCTCGGAGCCCGAGGGCCTGTACGAGGAGCTGCACGAGGCTTTCGCCGAGGCCGCCCTCGACGTCACGCCCTCCGCCGTGCCGATCGCCGCCATCGAGCGCGCGGGCCGACGGCGCAGACGGCGCCGTACGGCCGCGGCGCTGGGGGCCGCCTGCGGGGTGCTGCTGGTGCCGCTGGCCGTGGTGGTGCTCCGCGCTGACCTGTCCTCCGGGCAGGGCGAGAGCGAGCGGGTCACGCCGCCGGCCGCGAGCGCCGGTCCGACGCCCTCCACTTCCACGGAGCTCGCCGGGAAGGTGCGGATCGTGACGCCCGGCGAGCGGGTGGAGGTCTCGCCCGGCACCGAGATCTGGCTCACGGAGGACGGCAAGCACTGGTCGGAGCCGGATCACCCGACCCAGTTCCGCAGCGTGAGCGACGGCAACCTCGACCTGAGCAGTCCCGGCGTCAGCGTCCAGGAGTCGACGCACGACGGCGTCTCCTTCCTCTCCGGCATCTTCCACGGCCCCGGCGAACCTGCCCGCGTCGAGGTGAGGACCGTCGCGGGCTACATCGACGGCACCGCGCTCACGCTGGCGGGTGAGCCCGGCTGGGGCGTCTGGTACGCGGAGGTGAAGGTGCCGCAGTCCCAGACGCCGACCTCGGACTCGCTGACGGCCGGTGTCGCCGAGAAAGTCACGGTGTACGACTCCGCGGGCGGAGTGATCGCGAGCCAGGAGTTCGCCACATGAGGGCCACCCTGCGCAGCGTCCGCGCGGCTGTGCGGAGTGGTGCGGCTACCGTTCGCGCCCGGCGCGCCGGCCTCGTACGCCGGGTCCGCGCCCGTCGCATACGCGTCCGCCGCACCCGTGGCCGCCGGCTGCGTCGCACCCTCGCCGTACTCCTCGTCCTTCTCGTCACCCTCGTCGGCGCGGCCGTGGTGGCGTACCGGATGACGGACATCCCCGAGCCGCACCCGGAGACGGCGATGCAGAGCACGGTCTTCGTCGACTCGCACGGGGACTACCTGGGCAGACGCGGCCCGGTGGACCGGCAGGAGGTGCCGCTCTCCCAGGTCCCGCGCCACGTGCAGGAGGCGGTGATCGCCGCCGAGAACCGGTCCTTCCGTACGGACACGGGGGTCGCCCCGACCGCGATCGCGCGGGCGGCGCTCGCCGCGGTGACCGGGGGTGCCCCGCAGGGCGGTTCGACGATCACGCAGCAGTACGTGAAGAACGCGCTGCTGAGCCCCGAGCAGACCGTGTCCCGCAAGGTGCGGGAGGCCCTGATCGCCGTCAAGCTGGACCGCACCCGGTCGAAGGACGAGATCCTTCAGGGCTACCTCAACACCGTCTACTTCGGGCGGGGCGCGGCCGGCATCCAGGCCGCCGCCCGGAACTACTTCGGCGTGGACGCCAAGAACTTGACGATCAGTCAGGGAGCGGCGCTCGCGGGCATCGTCAACATCCCCTCGTACTACGAGAAGGCGGGCTCCGACCCGGAGGTGACGGACACGCTGCTGGCCCGGTGGGAGTGGGTACTGGACGCGATGGAGGACAGCGGCGCCGTCACGGCCGCCGAGCGGAGCGCGGCGCGTTTCCCCGCCTTCCGTTTCTATCCGCCCGGTGACACGGACGGGCAGCGCCAGTACCTGATCGACGCGGCCGCCGCGGAGGCCGCCGACCGCCTCGGCATCACCCAGGACGAGCTGGCCCGCGGCGGCTACACCGTCCACACCACCTTCGACCTCACGGCCCAGAACGCGGCGGCGGAAATGGTCGACGACGCCAAGCTCTCGGACAAGGATCTTCAACTCCACACCTCCGTCGTCGCGCTGGTGCCCGGCGACGGAGCGGTCCGGGTGCTGTACGGCGGCGCGGACTACGCGCGGCAGCCCTTCAACGACGCGCTGAACGGCGCCGTGGAGGCGGGCACGGCGCTCGAACCGTTCGCCGGGACGAAGCTCGGCGCTCCGCTGACGGACCTGCCACGCAGGACCGCACCCACCCCCTTGGAGCTGGCCTCGGCATGGGCCACGGCAGCGGCCCAGGGCACGTACGCCGAGCCCTACACGGTCGCGAAGATCACCCGGGCCGGGCACACCGTGTACAAGGCGCAGCCCCGCACCCACACCGCGATGGAGCCCTTCGCCGGCGAGATGATCGCCAAGCGCCTGTACAGCGGGACCACCGGCCCCATCGACCCGGTGCCCGCGCACACCGGCGGCGCCGGAACCCGCACCCTCTGGCAGACCACGTACGACGACCGGCTCGCCGTCACCGTCGCCCTCTTCGCCCAGCACCCCGCCGCTGGCAAACAGCCGGCCCGCACGGCCCAGCTCCCCTCCGGCACCTCCGACCTGGCCCTCCGCGTCAACGCGGACGTACGGAACCGGCTGGCACCGGGGGCCTGGGAGGCAGCCGTACCGGTCCCGGGGCCGACGGACCAGCCGTGGCAGAAGCCGGAGTGACACACAGCGCACAACCAACCCCGCACACGGCACACACCATGACCTCACCCCCGCCACCACCGGACCGCCCGGACGGCACACACCATGACCTCGCCCCGCCACCACCGGACCGCCCCGACGAGACACACCGTGACCTCGCCCCCCACCCCTGTCAGAGCAGCCCGATGAACAGTCCCGCGGAGCTGCGGGACCACCGAGGCCCTGCCCGAACGGTTGAGCGCAGGAAGCGATCCAGAGCCGAGATCGACTCCGCCCAGAGCCGGGATCGAGACCTTCAAGCTCTACCGCAGGCCGAAATAGGGCCCATACTGGTTCTACGATGACGAAGCCATCCGCGCCCCGGCGCCACCTGCCCACCAGCCCCTTCGCCGCCCCGGTCGTCCCCGTGGCCAAGGAGTTCAGCCTCGGAGACCGCGTCTCCCACGACCAGTACGGCCTGGGCACGATCGTCGGTGTCGAAGAGGGCATCGCGATGCTCGTCGACTTCGGCGCCCGCCAGGTCCGCGTCCTCAGCCCCTACACCCGGATGGACCGGCTCTGACCCGCACATAGTGACTGGTCCGTCACCCGTCCACCTCCACCCCCGTCCACCTCACCCCGCGACAGCCGCCTCCGCAGCGTGCGGAACCCGCGGTGAGCGGCGGTGGAGGTGGACGACTACGTTCGTGTGAAAGCGGTCGACGGATTCATCGACACTGCGGATGAATCCGGTCTCGGCGTTGCCCCGGGTGTTGCCCATCCCTCGGAAGAGGGAGAGCCGGAAGCCGGAGATCCGGGCGCCGCTCCTGGGCAGAACGTCCGCCGGCTCGGGGCGGAGCCGTTCCAAGGTGCCCCGTGGCCCACCCATCTGACCTGCGACAAGGGTTTCGACGTGCAGGTCGGCCGGAGCCTCGTCGAGACTGCGGATGAGCCGCTTGGCCCAGGTGAGCGGATACCCCTGCTCGGGTACCGCGATCTCGATGGACGTACGCAACTTTCCCGTGCGCAGGTCCGCGCAGAGCGCGAGGATGCCGGCCGTTCCCTCGATACGCAGCTCGGCGTCCAGCTTTCCGTCCATACACAGCTGATCCGCCAGAGCCGCGCGACGGGCCCGCGGATCCGTGCCGCGCTTGGCCCGCTGCACGGGGAGCACCTTCTGTCCCAGTTCGCCGCCCAGCCGCAGACACACCTGCCGGACGAGCCGCTCCCAGCTCTCGACGACGTGCACCGCCCGCGGATCCCCCTGGCACAGGGTCTCGTCATCGATCCCCTTGCGCACGGGCACCCAGGCCGGGCCCATGTTCTGAAAGCCGTGGCAGCCGGAGTTCTCGTGCTGGAGGTAGTGCAGGAGTTCCTGGAGCAGCCACGCGTGGGCGGCGTTGGCGACACCCTCGTGGCGGATCAGCATCTGGGCCTGATGTGTCACGTCGGCCCACGACAGGTGCCAGTGCGCCACCTTGTTCTTGCGCCGTCCGTCCATCCTGACGTCGATGAGCGGGGTGCCGTCCAGCTCGACGTCGTTGGACAGGGTGATCACGGCCTCGTAGCCCCGCCGAGCGGCGATGTCGGCGTACGCCTGCACCTGCTCCGGCTTGAGGGAGTTCCCGTTCGTCTTCGTCTCCACGAGGGCGGTCCACAGCTTGCCCGCCCGCTCCACCCGGATCACACCGTCCGGCCGCCGCGGAGACTCCCCGTTCGGCATCGAGACCTCCGTGAACGTCTCCATCCGTCCGGCCGGTGCGCCGAAGGCCGCCGTCAGACGGCGGCCGAACTCCGGCACCTGTGCCATCACCGAGAGCAGCACGGACGTCGCCCGGGTCTCCCGCTCCCGGTCGCTCTTCAGTGCGGGGGCGGGGAAGAGCCGGGCCGTCCGCCAGGAGTCGTTCTCGGCGAGGGTTTTCTTGGCCACCTTGGGCAGCGTGACCTTCTTCTTGGCGGTACGAGGGCGCGGCGCCGTCTTGGCGGCCACAGCCACCGCGGGCTCGCTCACCGCCTGAGCGCTGGACTGCGCCTGCGCCTGCACCGGGACAAGGCTCGTGACGGCCGGCACACGAGTGGCCGAGGCCACCTCCTCGGTCCCCGCGCCCTCCACCTCCCCGTCCTCCGGTTCCGCCTCGTCGTCGATGTCGACGCCGAAGTCGGTGGCCAGACCCGCGAGGCCCGACTCGTACCCCTGCCCGATCGCGCGGAACTTCCAGTCACCGCCCCGCCGGTAGAACTCACCGAAGAGCAGCGCGCTGACCGCTCCCGCGTCCTCGATGGAGAACCGCAAGAGGTTCTCCCCGGCGCCGTCCGCGAGTGTCAGACGCAGGTCGTGCAGGTCCCCGAATCTGGCGCCTTCGTAGCGGCTCGCCGCCACGACGATCTGCTCGACCTCCGCTGGAATCGCGGTCAGGTCGAAGGTCATACGGTCTTCGTTGCCGTCCGCCGTCGGTGACTTGCCCAGGAGCTGCACACACCCGTCGGGCGCGACGGGGTTGTTGTAGAAGTAGAAGTCCGTGTCAGCGCGTACTTTGCCGTCGGCGCTCAGCAGCAGGACGGAGACGTCCGCGTCGCCCTCCCCCGTCGGGCTGCTCCAGCTCAGGCTCACCATCACGGAGCCGGTGTCCTCACTCAAGGACGCCAGACCTACGTTGCCGCCCTTGACCATCTCGTGCATGAGGCCCCCCAGATGCACATGCCGCTCAGGAGCCCCCGGCGGCCTGTTTCGTAGCAATGTGTGACGCACCCCACACCCAGCGCATCGTGGGTCACCCTACGCCGACCCCGGCGAGTTGGCGGCGGTTCGTCCGTGCCGGTACTCCCCGCCCCGAACGGCCCACCCCGCTAGCTCCTCGCCCTGCCGCCGCACAGGCTGGCCCCAGGGACGCTCTGTCGCGGGAAGAGCCGCCTTTCGAGGATCTGGTCACCACCGTGTGAACCTCCACAACGGCGCCCTCACCCACCGCGCGATGCCCGTCCACCACACACCGAAGCCACACGCGGGTCTGACGCTCATCCTCACCAGGGCGCAGCTGCTCGGCGTCTTCGCGGGCAAGGGCCTCGCCGGCATCGAGACGGACGGCGATCCGGAGCTGCTGGCCCGCCTCCTCTCGTACGCCTCGGAGCCGCCGGACAAAGCGTTCCCCATCGTGACGCCCTAACGGCGCTCGTACGGGTTCGCCGGCTCCTTCACCTTCTGCACCGATGTCGAGTCCAGTACGGGCGGCCAGGCCTCGTCCGAGCCGAGTTTGCCCTTGGGGTGCCAGGTGCCGGTGACGGTGACCCAGGTGTCGTTCACGGGGGCGTCGGCGCCGGTGATCTGGATCTTGTACGTGCTCGCGTCGGCCGCGCAGCACGTGATGAGGAGCCGGGCCAGATACCAGGTCCCGTTGTCGCCCCGGGTGACGAAGCCCGTCACCCGGACCGTGCGACCCGTCAGCGACCTGCCGCTGTCGTAGATCGCCCGGGCGGTGTACTCGCCCAGGGTCAGGTCCACGGGATCCCCGGTGGGGAGCGCGGGGAACGTCCCGATCCCCTGGGCCGCGTGCTGCTCGGCCTCACGGTCCGCGCTGTACGAGCCGAGGGCCGGGGGCGGGAAGAGGAGGAGGGCGGCGGCGGGGATGGCTAGTAGCCAGGCGATGCGGGGGGTGCGGTGGTGGTCGTGACGGTGACCTTGGTCGTCTTCGACGTCCTCGTCTCCGGCACGGTCCTCGGCTTCGTCCCCGGCACGGTCCTCGGCTTCGTCCTCGTAGTCGTGCGTTCTCGTCGCGCGTACGGCGCTCAGCGCGCCCAGCGCCAGCAGGACCACCCCGGCTGCGATGAGGTACGCCTTCAGCCCCGCCTGCACATACCGCAGATACAGGTCGCTGAAGAGGGTGATTCTCAGGACCGCCGCTCCGCTGAGCAGGAGCAACAGCGCGGGGCCGTAGCGCCTCACAGCAGCCACCACCCCACCAGAACACTGCTCACCAGACCCACCACCCATGTCACGGAGGAGAAGCGCGCGGCGAAGGACTTTCCGAAGGTTCCCGCCTGGAGGGCGATCAGTTTCAGGTCCACCATCGGGCCGACGACCATGAAGACCAGCCGCGCGGTGGGCGAGAAGCCCGTCAGCGAAGCGGCCACGAAGGCGTCGGCCTCGCTGCACACGCAGAGCACGACGGCCAGTACCGCGAGCAGCAGTACCGACAGCCACGGAGAGCCGGTGAAGAGGTCGAGGATGGACCTCGGGACCACGATGTTGAACGTCGCTGCCGCCCCCGCGCCCAGGACGAGGAACCCGCCCGCATGCAGGAAGTCGTGCTGAAGCCCGGCACGGAAGCCGTCCAAGCGGGAGCCGGTGGTTCTCGTACGGGCCTGCTTCGGCAGCCGGATCCACTCCTCCCGCCCGAAGCGGACCCACAGCCAGCCCATCACGACGGCCGTCGCGAGGGAGGCGACCAGCCGGGCGAGCACCATCATCGGGTTGGCCGGGAAGGCGATCGAGGTGGCGACCATCACGACCGGGTTGATCGCGGGAGCGGAGAGCAGGAACGCGAGGGCGGCGGCCGGGGTGACCCCGCGGCGCATCAGGCTCCCCGCGACGGGGACCGAGGCGCACTCGCAGCCCGGGAGTACGACGCCGGCCGCGCCGGCCACGGGTACCGCCAGCGCAGGGTTGCTGGGGAGCAGCTTGCTGAACACCCGCTCGGGGACGAAGGCGCCGATCGCCGCCGATACGAGTGTGCCGAGCAGGAGGAAGGGGACGCCCTGTACGACTACGGCCGTGAAGACCGTCCACCACGCCGACATCGCGGGGGTGGCGAGGTCCAGGGCGAGCATCGGGCCGAGGACCGAGGCGACGGTGCCTATCGCCGTCAGCGCGAGTCCGCCGAGGACGAGGTAGACGAGGGTGCGGGCGGCTATGCGTGCGCTGTCGGCCAGACCGCGCCGGCGCGCCGGGTAGTGCTGGTTCTCCACGCGCCTGGTTCCCGCCTGCCCTGGGGTGTGCCGCTCGTACGCCCCCGCAGGCTAACCGCGGGCGCTGTGCGGGACCCCGTAAACGCCGAAGAGGAGGCTGTGCGGCAGGCAGGCCCTGACCCCGTCAACCCCGTCCCTCAAGTCCGGACGCGAGATCGGAGTTTCCACCTGGAATCGTCATGGTGAATACGGATTCAACTGATGTGTACTGGTTGTACCCGAGCCGGGCCAGGGGCCGGATCTTGAGCACGTCCAGCATCCCGTCCGAGATGGCCTCATCGGCGATATGGATGGCCACAACGCGGGCGATGACCAGGTCGGTCGTCTGGTCCGCATTGCCTGGGATCCGAACCGTCTGGACGTACCGGCATTCCATGTTGACCGGAGACTCGGCAACCCTGGGCGCCTTCACGACGCGGGATTCCGCCGCTGTCACTCCCGCGTAGTCGAACTCGTCATCTCCGTGGGGCAAAGGCCGTCCGGAGAAATTGACCGCCTCGCGGAGTTCATAGGTCGCCATGTTCCAGACGAACTCGCCCGTGGCCTCGATGTTCTGGACGGTGTCCTTTCGATGGTCGGTTTCCCGCTGGTTGATCGCGATACTCACCGTCGGCGGATCGAACGCCATGTTCTGCGACTGGCTGAACGGCGCGAGGTTGCGACGGCCGTCACGGTCGAGCGTGGAGATCCAGCCGATCGGGCGTGGTACGCAGATCGCCTTGAAGGGGTTGTGGGCGAGTCCGTGGTCAGTGACTCCGACCTCGTAGTACATCGTGTTCTCCCATTTCTCGAAACTTTTCGGCGACCCGGAACCCAATTCGTTCCGTCACTCCGGCCAGTGCTCCATCACTCCGGCCAGTGCTCCGTCACTCCGGCCAGTGCTCCATAACGCGCTCCTGGATCTCGCGCGGGAAGATGAACCGGAAGGAGCTGCGCGGCTCACGGCCGGCTTCGGCCGAGGGCAGAAGGGCGTCGTAAGTGACCTTCGGCCCTTTCTTGTTGTGCCGCTCCTGCGGCCCATAAACCGAGAGCAGCGGCAGGATCCTCCCCACGCGCACGATGCGTCGCTCGGTGGGATGCACACGGGTGGCCAGTGCCCACATCAACTCCCCCACGTCGGACGCGTCGACATCGTCGTCCAGGACGAAGACGCGGGGCACCAGGAAATCGAAGCGCTGGGCATCGATGACGTCGGTGATCAGCTGAGTGAATCCCATGGTGTCCACCCCCGGCAGCCGGTCGCGCCAGTCGGCGGCGACGCTGACCACCAGAACGTGCGCGGCCGCCTCGAAGGGTTCCCACGCGGACGTGACCGGCAGCCCGGCAGCCCGCAGTTCGGCGAGGGCCTCGGCAGCCAGCGTCAGCCCGGTCGCGGTGTGGTACTCGTCGACGGGCTCCCCCTCGACGACGGTCGGCCAGATGGGGTCGTCGCGGTAGGTGACGGCCTCGATGGTGTAGACCGGCTGCTTGGACGTCTCGCTGGGCCGGTAACCCGCGAACTCTCCCATCGGCCCCTCGACACCGCTGCGTTCCGCGGACAGGTGCCCCTCGATTACGACCTCGGCGCTCGCCGGCACCTGGAGGTCGACGGTCTCGCACTGAACGACTTCCAGCGGCTCGCCCAGCAGCGCGCCGAGATAGCCGGACTCCTCCACGCCGTCGGGCAGCGGCATACCGGAGATGAACGGCAGGGCCGGATCGCCACCCTGGACCAGTGCGAAGGGCATCGGCTCCCCGCGGTCGGCCCACTGCTGCCACACCTTGGCGATGTGCTGCGGGTGCATCACCTGCCCGGTCATGTGCTTGCCGTCGATCATCATGATCCGGGCGATCGACCAGTTGGTGAAGGAGCCGTCTGGGGTGCGGGCGACGATGGTTCCCCAGGTGTTCACGTACGGGCCGCCGTCGCCCTCGTGCAGCAGGGGCGTGGGGAAGCGGTCGAGGGATGCCTCGTCACCGAGCAGGACGTTCTGCTTGCAGGGCGCGGTGTCGACCAGCACCGGCGCAATCGGCTCACGCGTCCGCACGTCGGCGAGGGTGTTGACGATCTCTCGGGCGCTCGCGTCGGACTCGAGCCCCAGTGACAGCGCGATCCGTGCGAGCGGGCGCCCCACGGCGGAACTCAGGGCACCAGGAGCACCGAACAGCCGGAAACCGGGGCCGGTGCCTTTGATGTGGGTGAACAGCGGCGCGGGGGCCACGGTCTCGTACGAACGGCGGATGATCGCACCGACCTCGAGGTGCGGGTCGACGGCTCGGTCGATCCGGCGTACGTCGCCGAGTTCCGTCAGCGCGTCGATGTAGGCACGCAGATCCTTCAACCTGGCCATGGTGTCCTACCTTTCACTTTCGGCTTGTCGCATGCCGCGCCGACTCACGCGGCTGGTGACAGGAAGGGGTTTCAGGGCGCCGGGAGTCAGCCGGCGGCCTCGTCATACGTGGGGGTCACCGGCCGGGGCGTCGTGACACGCCGCGCCGTGGCCGGTCCGGCCCAGCGGACGGCGCGTCCGCTGTCGAGGCCGAACTGGTCCAGCACACGAGAGACGATGTGATCGACCACGTCGTCGATGCCGGTGGGACGGTTGTAGAACGCCGGCATGGGAGGCAGCATCGTCACGCCCATACGGGAGAGCGCCAGCATGTTTTCCAGATGGATGGTCGACAGCGGCGTCTCCCGCACCACCAGGACGAGACGCCGCCGCTCCTTGAGGGTGACGTCGGCGGCGCGGGCGATCAGGTCACCGCCGTAACCGGCCCGGATCGCCGCCAGGGTTTTGACACTGCAGGGCGCGACGATCATGCCGTCGACGCGGAAGGAGCCGCTGGAGATCGCGGCGGCCTGGTCGTCCTGCCCATGCGTGACATCCGCGAGCCGGGCCACCTCCCGGGCGGTCCAGTCGGTCTCCAGCTCGATGGTCGCCCGGGCCCAGCGGCTCATCACCAGGTGCGTCTCCACCTCGGGCTGCGCACGCAGCTCCTGTAGCAGCTGGATCCCGATCTTGGCCCCGGTCGCGCCGGTCATGCCCACAATCAGCCTGTGCACGAAGACCTCCAGGAAAACCTGTCATGTGCAACTATTCGTGTACGACAATACAACGCGTGCTGCCAGAATCAAGTCGAGACCCCTGTGAACATCGAGACCCCTGTGAACCCTGAGACCCCCGAGAACCCGTCAACCACCACGGAGGAGGCATCCATCGCCGCCGAGCAGTCGCCCCCGTTGCCCCAGCCGCCGCAGTCGCCCCAGTCGCTGCAGCATTCGCCGTTGCATCTGCTCCGGCGTGCGCTCCAGAGCTACACGGCCCGGTGGGTCGCGACCATCGGTGATGTGACCCCGGCCCAGTACGCCGTGCTCCTGACCGTCTTCAACCACCCGGGTGTCAGCCAGACCGTCCTGGGCGAGCTCACCGCCATCGACCTCGCGACCCTCGTGCCGCTGGCCAATCGCCTCGAACAGCGGGGCCTGCTCAACCGCGCGGTGGATCCCGCCAACCGGCGGCGCAAGCAGCTCACGCTCACCGAGAAGGGCGTGGGCACGATCAAACGCCTCCATCCGCTGAGCGATGAGGTGGACGAGGCCGTGCTGGGCGCCATGCCCCTCGCCCAGCGCGCCGCCCTCCTCGACGCACTGCGCTGGATCAGCGAGCCCGGCCGGCAGCAGCCCTGACCCCCGGGCGGGTGCCTCTCACAGCGGAGGCTGCGCCGGGGCCGGGCCCAGGGTGGTGGTGCCCGGCGCCGTGCGGTGGCCGAGACCCGTGCGGTAGGCGTCGAGGGCCGCCTCGACCCGGCCGGTACGGCGCAGGAGGTCGCCGAGGAGACGGCAGAGGTCGGCGAGGTCGCCCGCCGCGCCGGCGCGTTCCAGGAGGCTCAGCGCCCGCACGTAGTGCTCCTCCGCCGACTCGGTGTCCCGGGCGTCCTCCGCGATGATCCCGAGGAGCCGGTGCGCACCGGCCGAGTGGACGGCGCCCCGCTCGGGACTGAGGTCACCGAGCACCTCGTGAAGCAGCGTGGCGGCCTCCTCGGACTTGCCGCGCCGGTGCAGTACGTCCGCCAGTTCGACGGCGACCTGGCTGGTGTAGAGGGCGGCACGCTTGGCGGAGAGCATGGCGCGGGCCTCTCGCAACTCGGCCTCGGCGCGCTTCAGTTCACCGTTCTGGACGTACAGGTACCCGCGCATCCAGTGACAGTTGGCGAGTTCCGTACGGATCTGGAGGTGGCGGTAGAGCTCGGCGGCCTTGGCCAGCGAGGCGTCGGCCTCCGCCATCCGGCCCTCGGCGATCATCGTCCGGGCGACCGACCTGTGCATACGGGCCACCAGCGCCGGGTCGCCCACCTGCGGCGCCAGCGCGAGGGCGAGCTCCGCGGCCTGAGCGGCGCGGGCGTGCGCGCCCATGTCCATGTAGGGCGCGATGATGCCGGTGTAGAGAAGCAGCAGGGCGTCCGGGTCGTGCATCCCGGTGCGGTTCAGTTCGTCGAGAGTGGACTCGAACAGGTAGCAGGAGTAGCGGAGTTCACCGGCGAGGTAGTGGGACACGGCACGGCCACGGATGGCCGGTACGCGGTTCGGCAGCGGAGCGTCACCCAACCGCCCCTCGGACTCCTCGAACCGCTTCTGCGCCGTTTCCAGGTCCCCTGTCTCCAGGGCGCATTCACCGAGCCCGAGCAGCGCGGCGGCCTGCTCGGCGACCAGCCCGTGCGCGTTCGCCTCCGCGAGGAGCCCGTCGTACTGCTCCGCCGCGACCTCGGCCTCGCCGGTGGCGAGGGTGCGCTGCGCGTCGGTGAGCCGTAGCCGCAGGTCGGTGGCGAGATGGGCGGGACGGCCTGTGGCCAGTTCCTCGTACGCCACCCCGAGGCGGTCGGCGATGTGCCTGAGCGCCGGGTCGGAAGCCCGCACCCGCCCGGCCTCCAGGGTGGATATATAAGCGGGCGTATACACCGGCTCCGCCAGTTGCTTCTGCGTCAACCCGCGTTTCATACGCAGTTGTTGGACTCTGCGCCCGATGATCTCCGGGTCGTCGCGCTCCGCCATGACTTAAGCATGCCAGTAAGCACACTTACATTCGGTCAACTCTTGACTATTATTCCAACTCCCCTTGCTTCTCTTGCTCTTTGACACTCTCAACCTCTACGTTAAGCGCGAGGTTAAGCCCGCTTAATACGCCGCTGTCGTTGCGAGGTCGCCATGCTCCGACGTATTACCACCCGCTACTCAAGAGGCTTCGGCGCGGCTGTCATCGCCATCGCCGCCCTGCTCCTGGCCGCGAACGCGGGCCCCGCACGGGCGGCCGACCCCGTACCGGTCGCGGCCGTGACGCGCTAGCCCCGGCCCTCCTCCTCAGGACCCCTTCCCACCGCTGGGCTACCGCGCGGAGACGTGGCTCACGAAGGCCGAGAAGGCGGTCGGGCTCACCGTGAAGACCCCGGCTTCGGGGTTCTTGGAGTCGCGGAGGGCGATGTGGGGGGTGAGATCGGCGACTTCGAGGCAATCGCCGCCGCTGCTGGCGCTGTAGGTCGACTTGCGCCACACGGTGGTGCCGAGGGGGGCGCATTCGACACATTCGCCGCCACTGGATCCGCTGTACGACGACTTACGCCACTGAGCGCGCGTCAGGTCCTGGCTGCTCCCCATAGCGTTCCTCCATCACGCGAGCGATCAGTGCTGCCGATTCCCTCGGGGAGAGGGCCTCGGCCTGCAAGCGAGCGTAACCGACAGAACGCCCCCTGATCACTTGCGGGTTGGCGGTCATGTGGCCGGAGTCATAGCTCTCGCTGTAGTGCAGGGCCGGGTCATCGTCGAAGCGAAGGAGCGTGAACGAGCCCATCATCCCGGCGTGCTCACCTGCCGAGAATGGCAGAACCTGGAGCTCCATCCACGGCTGGCCGAAGAGACCCAACAGGTGGGCGAGTTGCTCCCTCATGACAGCCTTGCCGCCGATCTCCCGGTGCAGGACGGCCTCGTCCAGCACCGTCCACACCACCGGAGGATGGTCCCGCTTCAGGATGCGCTGGCGCTCCATCCGAGCGGCCACCATCTCGTCGAGCTTGCCCACCTGCTCGACTCCGAGCACGGCTCGCGCGTACGCCTCCGTCTGGAGAAGCCCGTAGACGAGCTGGCACTGGTACGTCGAGATGTACTCGGCCCTCGCCTCCATCTCCGCATACTGCTGGAACCAATGCGGAAGTTGGCTCCTGAGCACCAGCCCAATGAGCCGCGAAAACGCCCCGTCCGTCATCAGCGCCGCGTCGACGCGCTCGGCGAAGTCCCTGGTGGGGACCTTGTGGGCGGTCTCGATCTGCCCGATCAGGGACCCCGTACAGAAGATGGAGGAGCCCAGCTCGCCCTGTTTCATGCCCGCCGCTTCTCTCCGGCGGCGCAGCTCGGAGCCGAAGTAGTCCAACGGGGAGGCGCTCGGATCGAGTGCGCGGATGTTGGGCATGGGACGGTCACCCCCAGGTCCGAACGCCGGGCGGCGTTCAATTCGGTCTGTAGCCGAGCGTAATCACTCCACTCCACGCTGGTGACATGAATCACGCAACCGACCCCCCGCAGGCGGCAATTGCCGCGAGGTACGGCATCAACTTCACCGTCGGTGAGCACTCGGCGCGACATCTGCGGCGCATCCTGCGGGCGTACCTGATCGCCTGGGAGATGCCGGAGCTGAACGACGCCGCCGGGCTCGCGCTGACCGAGCTGGTCGCCAACGTCGTACGGCATGTGCCGGACCGGCGGGCGGCGCTGCTGATGTTGTGGCAGGTGGACGGCGTACGGGTGGAGGTGACCGACACCTGTCCGCGGCCACCGTTGTCCACAGCTGTGGACGAGCTCGGAGAGGGAGGGCGGGGGCTGGTGATCGTGGAGGGGGTCACCGACCGGTGGGGGTGGAACCCGCTGCCGGGTCGGGCGGGGAAGACGGTGTGGTTCGAGTGTCACGTCAAGCGGGACCCAGCGTGACGCAAAACAGCACAAAAGGTCCCACTCCGCCCCGTCGGGGCGCGCTTCCCCGGTCTACGCTGCGTTCATGACCTCTGCCGCCGCACGCGCCGCGCTGGACATCACCGCCGACCTCCCGGTCCCCGCCCTGGAGGACTTCTACCGGGACCTGCACCGCCACCCCGAACTGGCCTTCCAGGAGCACCGTACGGCGGCGAAGCTGACCGAGCGTCTGACCGGGGCGGGGTACGAGACGTACGAGGGCATCGGCGGCACCGGAGTGGCCGGGCTGCTGCGCAACGGCGAGGGCCCGACCGTGCTGCTGCGCGGCGACATGGACGCGCTGCCGGTGACCGAGGAGACCGGGCTGGCGTACGCCTCCGGGACGCCCGGTGTGATGCACGCCTGCGGGCACGACATGCATGTGACCTGGCTGGCCGGCGCGGCGGCGACGCTGGCCGCCGGGCGTGTCGCCTGGTCGGGGACGCTGGTCGTGGTCGGCCAGCCCGCCGAGGAGTCCGGCGAGGGCGCGGCCGGCATGGTCACGGACGGGCTCTACCAGCGCGTTCCGCGCCCCGACGTCCTGCTCGGCCAGCATGTGGCGCCCGGGCCCGCCGGCCTGTACCCGCATGTGCCGGGGCTGATCATGTCGGCGACGACGGACGTCGACATCGTGGTGCACGGGCGGGGCGGGCACGGCTCGCGTCCGGAGACGACCGTCGACCCGGTGGTGACCGCCGCGTACCTCGTGACCCGGCTCCAGACCGTCGTCAGCCGTGAGGTCGCCCCGCGCGAGTCGGCCGTACTGACCGTCGGGCGTATCGAGGCGGGCACGGCCTCGAACGTCATCCCCGCGACCGCCCGTATCTCGCTCAACCTCCGTACGCAGTCGGACGCCGTCCGGGATCGGATGATCGCCGCCATCCAGCGGATCGCCGAGGGCGAGTGCCTCGCCGCGGGCTGCCCGCGCGAGCCCGAGGTGACGCAGGGCAGCAGCTTCCCGGCGATGGTGAACGACCCGGAGACCGACCACCGCGTCGCCGGCGTCCACCGCGAGGTGTTCGGCGAGGCCACCGTCTTCGACTCCGGCCCGGCGATGGCCAGCGAGGACTTCTCGCAGCTCGCGGAGGGCAAACTGCCGTACTCCTACTGGTTCGTGACGAGTACCCCGGCCGCGGTGTGGGACGCCGCGCCTGGCGAGGACCTGATGACCAAGTTCGACGCCGTCCCCAGCAACCACAGCCCGCTCTTCGCACCCGACCTGTCCGTGGTCGCACCGGGCGTACGGACACTGGTGTCGGGGGCCCTCGCGTACCTCGCCCCCGCCGGCTAGCCGACTAGCCGGCGAGTTCCGTCGCCCGGAGCTCGTCCAGGTGTTTCTGTACGTGACCCAGTGCGCCCTCGC
The DNA here is from genome assembly GCF_042721055.1 of Streptomyces sp. NPDC058470. Lineage (NCBI taxonomy): Bacteria > Bacillati > Actinomycetota > Actinomycetes > Kitasatosporales > Streptomycetaceae > Streptomyces > Streptomyces sp. NPDC058470. Next base: position 121,523 of record NZ_JBHXMF010000007.1, on the reverse strand, counting down.
GGCGGCCGGGAACCCGGCGGCGCAAGTGGGCCAGGGCGGCGCCGAGTTCGCGGGCCTGTGCCGCGTCGGCGATGCTGCCCCACTGGTGGTGGGCGCGGTCGGCGGCCGTCTCGACGGCGGGCGCGTCCGGGGGCTGGCCCGCGCCGAGCCTGGCGTTCGCGACCGCGAGCCAGGTCCGGCAGCTGCGGACCGGGTCCCCCGCGAACATCGCCAGGTCCGCACGGACTTCCATCCAGTGCAGCACCTGCTCGGCGGCGGGGCCGTGCATCCGGGCGGCCTCCTGCTCCTGCCGCGCGGCAAGCGCGTCGGCGTCACCGTGCCGCTCGGACTGCACGGCGGCGCTGATGAGGGCATGCGGGTCGGCAATTTCCAGCCCGTCCGGCGTTTGAGGACGAGCGCGTTCAGCGCGATAAGGGGGTCTGGGGGCGGAGCCCCCAGGTACGGGTTGGGCAGGGGCGGAGGGGGCGAAAAACCCTTCCCCGGCACCAGCTCCGGGCACCGTCGGATCCCACTGCAACACCATGTCCCCGTACCCGCCCTCCCCCGCGATGCGCATCAGCGCGTGCTGATGGAGCTGCGGAAGCGGCGGGCGGTAGCCACTGCGCAGGAGGGTGGCGACCGCCTTCATGTACGCCGGCGACGCCACCGTACGGCGCGGCGGCGGCGGCGCGACGCGGCCGTAGAGCGCGGCGGTCCGGCCCGCGGTGAGGGGGTGCGCGGTGAGGTGCTGCCAGGTTTCCGGGTCGGCGTGGAGGTCGGCCACGATGCTGGTCGTACCCGGCGGGCGCAGCCTGAGTTCCTCGGCGATCCAGTGCCAGGGGAAGGCGGTGTAGCGGACCGTCGCCGGGGTGGTGCGGGCCAGGGCGAGATGGAGGAGGCGCTGGCGGCGGTCGAGTTGGAGCTGGCCCGTCACGAACACCGTCAGCGGGCCGGGGGCCGCAGCCGCGGCCCGCAGCCGGGTGAGGACGGCCTGCGGCTCCAGCGGGTCGGCGAGTTCCACCACGTTCGCGGTGTCCGCGCCGGACAGCACGGCGGGGGACACCGCCGCGAGCACGGGAAGCACGGAGGCCGCGTCCACGAGACACCCCTTGCCCACCGGCGAGGCCGCAAGGAGCAGCACGGTTCCGGGCACAGGTTCCCTCCCCATCGATCACGTACGCCAGCACCGTAACCGCTGCGCCTGCAAAGGAGGGAGACAGGGGTGCGAACGCCCGGCTATGGCGCGGCTTGTACCCCTGTCGCGGGCGGCTGCCGACGTCGTACGGCGAAGATCGTCGTGTCGTCGGCCAGCCGACCGCCGCAGTGCCGCAAGGTGGCGTCGCGGACGAACTCCGCGAGGCGCTGCGGATCGGCGATGCCCGGATCCGCGGCCACGGCGTGCGCCACCCTGTCGCGGAGCGGGAAGAAGACCCCTGCGGTGTCGCGGGCCTCGGTCACCCCGTCCGTGACGAGGAGCAGGGTCTCGCCGGAGACGAGCGAGACGACGATCAGCGGCGCCGAGTGCTGCGTCAACTCGCTGAGCCCGAGCGGGAGTCCGTCCCCGGGCGGCAGCGACCGCACCCCGTCGGGGGTGATCACGAGCGGCGGATCATGGCCGAAGTTCATGACCTCGACGGTGTCGAGGGAGGCGGGCGGCGCCGGATCGTCGGGAGAGACCGGACCCTCGGGCGGATTCGCGCTGTCCCGCCGGGTCGGGCCGTCCCAGGCGGCCCGGGGAAAGCCGACCAGGATCGCCGTCGCGAAGCGGTCGTCCTCGTCGTTGCCGAGCGCGGCGCAGTAGTCGGCGTGCCGGAGCATGCGGATCTCCAGGCGGTCGGCGACGGTGCGCAGGAGGGGCTCGTGGTAGGCGGACTCGCGGAAGGTACCGAGGAGCGCGGCCGCCGTCTCCACCGCCTTGAGTCCCTTGCCCTGGACGTCGCCGAGGAGCACGCGGGTGCCGTACAGGCCCGGCTGGATGTCGTAGAAGTCGCCGCCGACACGGGCCTCGCTGTCGGCGGCGAGATACACGGCCGCGTGTTCCAGACCGCCCCAGCCCGGTGCCAGCGGGCGCAGCAGGGTGCGCCGGGTGGTCTCCGCGACGTCCTGCATGTGCAGCATGCGCCGCTCACCACGGACCCGGACCGCGCAGGCCAGCGTCGCGAGGATGCCGCCCACGGCGACGAGGATGAAGTCGGGCAGGCCGGTCTGGTACTGGTGCGGCCAGGACGTGTCGACGGTGAAGTAGGTGATCAGCGAGAGCACCGCGTACGCGCCCGTGCCCCACACCCCGCAGATCGCCGCCGCGATACCCGGCACGAGCACGATCCAGGAGATGATCCGGAACTCGCCGGAGGTGTTCGCGTCGGCCAGCGTGATGCCGATGAGGAGGAGCAGCGGCGGCACCCAGCCGACGCTGCGGCCGCGCAGCCGCAGGATCTTCTGCCGCTGGACCGCGTCCGGCCTTCCAGCGGGGGGCAGTTGCTCGATTTCGGACCGCCGGCTGCCCATCGCCGTACCGCCTCTTTCTCGTGCCCGTCAGTATGCGACCGACATCCGGGCCCGCGGATGGGCGTCCTTCTCCAGCTCGTCGACGAAGGCTACCGCGTAGTCCTCGGCGCTGATCCGGCCGCCGTGGAGGTCGTCGGTGAGCAACTGGTCGCCGCCGATACGGAAGCGGCCCGTGCGTTCGCCGGGGGCGATCTCGGGGGCGGGGGACACGTAGGTCCAGTCGAGGTCGTCGTCGAGGGTGCGGAGGTAGGTGAGGACGTCGCGCTGGGCGAGGGCCTCGGGGAGGTAGGCCTCGGGGAAGCCGGGCTGGTCCGCCAGTGCCTGACCGGGCGCGACCTCCAGGCTGCCCGCTCCCCCGGCGACCACGAGCCGCCGTACGCCTGCCGCCCGGACCCCCTCCACCAGCGACTGGTTCATCGCGAGGAAGGGCGCCTGGGGATTCGTACCGTCCCGGGGCGGCGCGCACGCCGAGGCCACCGCGTCCGCGCCCGCCGCCAGCTCCGCGACCTTCGCCCGGTCCGAGACGTCCGCCGCCGCCGTGGTCACGCCGGGGACCGGGGGCTGCCCGGACCTGCTCACGGCCGTGACCTGGTGCCCTCGTGCCGAAGCCTCCGTGGCGATACGGCTGCCGACCATCCCGGTGGCGCCGAAGAGTATGAGCTTCATGAAGCTCAGCGAAACACGGTGCGCTGAGCCCCGCATCCCGACTTGCCAGCCACTCGGGCGAGGTGTGCCCTGGAGGCAGGGGCGAGGAGAGAGGAGTGCTCCCATGGCTCAGGCAGCACCCGCATCACCGGCGTCAGGGACACCACGCACCACCGGACCCGATCAGCCCGGCATCATCGACGACCTCATCGGCGTGCGGGCCGCGACCGCCCTGAAGTGGGCGACGCCCGTCGTCGGCGGTCTCGTCTACGGCTTCTGGGCGGCGGCCATCAACCGCGAAACCGGCGCGATCACGGGCTGGAACGTGCTGTTCGGCTTCGTCTGCGCGATCGCGTTCGCCGCGGCCTGGACCGGCGTCCGCATGATGGCGCCGCTGATGCGCCGCGAGCTGCACGCGCTGATGTGGATGGCGTTCGCGGGCATCGCGTTCGGCTTCATCTACAGCCAGACCGGCGCGAGCATCCTGCGGTCCGTGATGATGTCGCTGGCGGTCGCGGTGAGCGTGTTCGCGGCGCTCTTCTACCACTACTACACCCACGAGGACGCGGAGGGTCAGCGGGTCAAGTGACCTCCCGCGTAAGGCATGGCGTACGGCACACGAGGCCCCGGCGCAGCAGCCGGGGCCTCGTGTGTCTCCCTCACTCACCTATCCCCTGGGACTCCAGTCCCAGGAGCTCGCGGAGGAGCCGGAGATGCTCCAGCTCCACGATCCGGAAGCGCTGAAGCTCCAGGAACCCGAGCCGGACGAACTCGACGAACTCGAGGAGGAGCCACCGTTGTTCCAGCCGTCGTTGTTCCAGCTGTTGTCGCCGTTCTTCCAGTTGTCGTCGTCCCAGGCCCCGTCCTTCCAGCCGGGGCACGGGTCCTGGCAGCTGGGCACCCCCTGCCTGCCGATGTCCACGAACGCGGCGCTGGCCCAGCCCTGCGCCCCGACGAGCCAGAACCAGTCCGTGTTGCCGAAGACGCTCTGTCCCTGCACGGCGCACAGGACGCGGTCCTGACTGCCCGGCGAGAGCCTGTCGACGACGGACGAGTAGGCGGTGGGCTCCTGTCGTACGTTCATGTCACCGCGGGAGACGACGGTGCCCCATATGGGACTGTCCGAGCCGCCGCCACCGGAGGTGGTGTGCGTTGGCGTGGCCGCCGCCGAGGTGCCCGCCACGGCGACGGTGAGGACACCGCCGGTGAACAGGCCCACAGCAAGGGTCCGCAGGGCCGGGTTGGTGCGCATATCGGCCTCCTTTTCCCCAGAACCAGGTAACACCCGTTCGGGTGAGGGCTCCACCGGAGAGCGCGCGGGCCGTGCGGTTACTGGGCTGCGGATGGGTGCGGGGGCACGTGGTGAGCACGTGGTGAGCACGTGGTGAGCTCTGCGCCGGAGCTCGGCTCCCCGTACGGCTTGTCATATGCGCCCATTTGCAGCCAAAGGGCTCGCACCGGGCGACGTGGAGGCCTTGCCTGGAGGGGTGTCCCACCGTGCCCGCAGCGCCCTGTCGGCCGCGCTGATCCTCCTCGCCTGTCTGCTCACGCCGCTGGGCGCGCTCTCGGCCTGGGCGCTGTACGGGATCGGCGACACGGCTCGTTACGAGGCCACGATGGCGCCGCTGGCCGCCGACGCGGACGTACGGGACGCGATCGCGGCCGGGGTTACCGACGGGATCATGCGGGAGGTCCACGTACGGCCGCGGATGCAGGGGCCGGTGAACTCCTTCGTACGGGACGCGGTGCGCTCGTTCACGCAGACGGAGGCGTACGTCACGGCGTGGGAGGCGGCGAACACGGCCACGCACGACGCCGTGATGCGGGCACTGCGCGACGACAGCGAGGGGGCGGTGACCGTCGACCTCGCGACCGTCACCGAGCGGGTGAAGCGCCAACTCACCGACGACCACATGCCGTTGGCGAACCGTATCCCCGTCGAGCACACCGAGGTCACGGTGCTCGGGGCCGAGGAACTGGTCGAGCTCCGGAAGGGTTTCCACGTGCTCGAAGTCGCCGCCTTCTGGCTGCCGGCCGCCTCCGTCGTCCTCACCCTCGCGGGGATCCTCGTCGCGGTGTGCCGCCGCCGCGCGGTGCTCGCGACGGGGCTCGGCACCGCGCTGGGCGCCGCGCTGCTCGGCGCCGCGATCGCTGTCGGCCGCCGGCTCACCCTCTCCGACCTGCCGCCCGGCGTCTCCCACACGGCGGCGGGCGCGGTGTACGACGCCCTCACGTCCACACTCCGCCTCGCCTGCTGGCTGCTCCTCGTCCTCGGCGTCACCGTGGCCGTCACCGCCCTGCTCACCGGCGCGTACACCCGGCACCGGCGGCGGGCGTCCACGACGGCGCCCGCGCAGGCTCAGGCGGGAGAGGCGACGACACAGGTCCGGGCCTGACGGCACCGCCCCTCCAGGTACCTCACCCGTTCGGCCCACCCCTGATGCGTGCCTTTGCCGCCGGGGCGAACCTGCCATTGACCTCCAGGCCCGCCCAGAGGAGACGCCATGACCCAGCACGCCGCTCCGCCCTTCGACCCCAAGCACCCCACGCACCCGACAACTTCGGCCGGAGGTTCGGCCTGGGCGACCGGCGGCATCGTCTTCGCCGGTGTCCTGATGATGGTCAGCGGCATCCTGAGCGTGCTCAACGGCATCGCGGGAATCGCCGCCGACGACGTCTACACGCGCCTGGGCAGCTACGTGTACGAGTTCAACCTCACCACCTGGGGCTGGATCCACCTCGTGATCGGCGTCCTCGTGGCCGTCACCGGCTGGGGCATCCTCCAGGGCAAGGACTGGGCCCGCGGCGCAGGCATCGGCCTCGCCGCTCTCTCCATGGTCGAGTACTTCATGTTCCTGCCCTACGCCCCCTTCTGGTCGATCATCTCCATCGCCATCGCGGTCTTCGTGATCTGGGCCCTGGCCACGGCCGGACGCCCGTCCACCACGAAGTAGTAGCCCCCTGGCACCGGCCGCCAGGGCAACCCGCCACCGCCCCGCCTCGTCCTTAGGATCCTGAGGGGAGAATTCCGACTCCCCGGCGGACGAGCGAAAGGCCGGGCCCCGGACTTGGATACTGCGGCGGCGGTGTGGGTTGGTCCGGAGCCGCGGCGGCGCGGGGGTACCTGGCTCGCGGGTCTGCTGCTCGCCGGGGTGAGCGTGGTCCTCGGGTTCCGGGCCGGCGACAGCGACGGGATCACCCCCGTGCCGCAGTTGCTGGCGTTTCTGCCCTGGCTGCTCGCGCCCACCGGGCTCGGACTCGCGCTCGCGCTGCTCGCCCGCTGGCGGACCGGGATGGTGTGGGGCGTGGCCGTGCTGGGCGGTCTCGCCTGGTACATCGAGCCGTACGGGAAGACCGGCGCGGCGACGGGGACGCCCGTGGCGGAACTCCGGGTGATGACCGCCAACGTGCAGTTCGGGTGGGCGACCGACGCGCTGATCGGCGCCGTCGAGCGGGAGAAGCCCGCCGTCGTGTTCGTGGCGGAGTGCGAGTACACCTGCTCCCGCGCCTTGCAGGACGCCCTCGGCGGAAGCGGCGGGGCGTTCCCGTACCGGCAGGCCGTCGAGGGCGCCGAATCCGCGGGGTCCGTGATCCTCAGCCGGTTCCCGCTCAAGGCCGCCGACGGCATACCCGGGACGACCATGGGCATGCCCGGCGCGGTGGCGGACGTGGGCGGCCACGACGTACGACTCCAGCTCGCGCACCCCATGCCCCCGCTGCCCGGCCAGGTCGACGTCTGGCGGCGCGAGCTCGGCGCGCTGCGCGACTACGCGGCGGCGAGCAAGGAACCCACGATCCTGGCCGGGGACTTCAACGCCTCCCAGGACCACGCCGCGTTCCGCCGCATCCTCGACACCGGCCTGCGTGACAGCTCCCGCCTCGCCGGAGCCGCCCGCACCCCGAGCTGGCCCGCCAGGACCGCCCCCACCCTCGGCGCCCAGATCGACCACGTCCTGGTCTCCGGGGACTTCTCGGCGCACAAAGCCGCCTTCCTCACCCTCGCCGGCTCCGACCACCACGCACTCGTCGTCGACCTCACCCTCCACCAACGCGGCTGAGACAGGGCTGCCCGCATCCGGAGTTCTCTGCATCTTCGTGGTGGCGGTCGGACCGGACGACAAGGCGGTCTTCGGCGGGTAGTGCACAAGCGGATGTACGTGAGCGCCTCAACTGTTGACCTCGCGCGGTGCCGTGTCCGAGCTCTTCGCGCCGATGCTACGGTCCGGGCTGGTCCGTCGCGACGCCAACCCGGCATAGCGAGAAGTCCCCGGCTTCAGCCGGGGGAGGAGTCACACTGAGGGCATGTTCCGCCAGCTCCCCATCAGCCGCCTCACTCCTCCCGACTGGCTGGTCAGGAACCTCAAGCCGCAGCCGGCCCCCGTCCCTTGGGCCGCCGTCGCCCGCGCCGCGATCTCGATGTCCCTGCCGCTCACCATCGGCCTTGCCGCCGGACAGCCGGCGTACGGCGCCCTCGCCTCCATGGGCGCCCTGACGGGGGTCATCGGCGACACCGCCGACGCCTACCGCATGCGGATCCTCAACATCGCCGTCCCCCAGCTCTTCGGCGCGATCGGCGTCACCATCGGCACGCTCGTGTTCGGGCACGGCTGGGTCACCGTCGGCGCCGTCACCGCCGTCGCCCTCCTCTCCGGGATGATCTCGTCGATCGGCGCCGTGGCCTCCGTGTCCGGCCTGCTGCTGCTCCTCTACTGCGTGATCGGCGCCGGACTTCCGCTGCCGGGCGAGTGGTGGCTGACGCCCGTGCTGATGTCCAGCGGCGGGCTCCTGGTCCTCGCCCTGACGCTGCTCGCCTGGCCGCTGCGGTCCGGGGTGCCCGAGCGGGACGCGGTGGCCGCGAGTTACCGGACGGTGGCGGATCTGCTCGCCGCGAGCGGGACCGCGAAGTACGACGACCTCCGCCTCGCCGTCACCCAGTCCTTCAACAAGTCCTACGACCTCGTCCTCGCCCGGCGCGCCTTCCACCACGGCCGCAGCCCCGAACTGGTGCGCCTGCTGGCCCAGTTGAACGCCGTGACACCCCTTGTGGAAGCGGCTCCGGCGGCCCATCAGTACGGGAAACCGCTGCCGACCGAAGTGCCCGCCGCCCTACGCCACCTCGCCGAGGCCGTGGAGACCGGCTACAGCGGCCCGATAGGGCTCAAGCTCCCCGTGCCCGAGAACGAGACCGCGCGCGCCGTCGACCACGCCCTGCGGCACGCGGCCGTCGTGGTGACCCACCAGGCGGCGGACGCACGCAGCGTCGACGACCCGCTCGGCAGGCCCGCCGCCCTGCACATGCGCGCCTTCCGCGCCGCGCGCAACGTCGTCCTGTCCGGTGCCTCCTGGCGCTACGGCCTGCGCCTGGCCCTGTGCATCGGGATCGCACAGGCCCTTGTCTCCATCGTCCCGGTGCCGCGCTCGTACTGGGTCGCCCTCACCGTCACCTTCGTGATGAAGCCCGACTTCGGCTCCGTCTTCTCCCGGGCGCTGCTGCGTGCGCTGGGCACGGTCGCGGGGCTCGTCGTCGCGGCCGGGGTCCTCACCGTCGTACCGCTCGGCTGGTGGGACGTGCCCGTGATGTGCGTCCTCGCGCCGCTCATCCCGGCGTTCACCCCGCGCGGGTACGGCTACCAGACCGCCGCCGTCACCCCGGTGATCCTCCTGCTCTCCGACGTCCTCAACCACCAGGGCACCGCCCTGCTGGTGCCGCGCCTGGTCGACTCCCTCATGGCGTGCGCGATCGCCATCGTCGCCGGGTATCTGCTGTGGCCGGAGAGCTGGCACACCCGTGTCGGCGACCGGCTCGCGCACGCGGTCGCGGACACCGCCGGGTACGTGGAGTACGCGTTCGGCGACAACGCCGACTCCGCCACCCGGGCCCGGATGCGCCGCGGCCTCTACCGCGATCTCTCCGTCATCCGTACGGAGTTCCAGCGCGCCCTCACCGAACCGCCGCCGAACGGCCGACGCGCCGCCGCCTGGCTGCCGCTCGTCGTCGCGGTGGAGCGGATCGTCGACGCGACGACGGCGGCCGGGGTACGGATCCGGCACGGAGCCGCTCGCCCCTCGTCCGGCGAGGTCAGCCAAGTCACCCTGCAACTGCGGGAGTTGTCCGAGGGCCTGCGCAAGACCGACGTACTCTTCGAGGTCCGCACCGACCTCACCGGCCCGTCGGGCAGCGTCCTGGAACCGCTGCGGCAGGAGGTCGCGGCGGCACGGGCGATCACTTCGCCGCACTGACAGGCGGCGGGCAGGGAGGAGGACGGGGGCCGGGTGCGGTCGCACCCTCGTGCTTCAACCGGCCCAGCGCGGTGCGCTTGCGGGGGCGTGCCTGTGCGGTCCCTTGGTTTCAGCGTGGCGCCAGGTGGTGCGTATGTGCGGAAACAGGCCACCGGAATGAACGGGGGGCGAACCCCTGGGATCCGAAGACGTGGGGGGATTACGCGGGTAGCGCCGACGAGGAGCTTGGTCGCAGGGGCTTGTCGAGAGGGCTGGTGGGGCGCTTGTGCGGCGGGGCGCGGGTCGCGACGGGGACGCGGTCTTGACGAGTGCGGGCCCCCGTACTCCGCCCCTGCCCAAGATCACCAGCTGTGACCGCTAACCTTACGTGTCCGTCCTGGCCAGGGATTGACGGGCACCAACTCACGCGAAGGGTTGCGCACATGGGCATTCTCACCGTCTTGCGGAATGCGTTCGGCCGCTCACGCAAGGGCCGTGACACCGACGGGGAGACCTCGCGGGAGGCTTCGACTCCGACGGTTCCGGCACAGGTTTCCGCACAGGCTCCCGCACCGGAGGCCGAGCCGAAGATTCCGGCGCCGTCCTCCGAACTCCGGCCGGAACCAGCCACGGAGCTCCCCGCTCCGACCCCCGCCCCCCAGCCGTCCGTCGTGGACGAGCTGGTCTCGGCAGCGTTCGACAATGTGACGGTTCCTTCGGCTAGGACGCCGAAGCGGGACCCGGAACCGGAACCGGAACCGGCGGCAGCGCCTGCGGCGGAGGCGGAGGTCGCGGCTGAGGCCGAGGTCGAGGCCGAGGTCGAGGCCGAGGTGGAGACGCCCGAGCCGGTCGTTGAACCCGAGACCGTCGCCGAGGTTCCGGAGGCCTCCGAGCCGGAGGCCGAGGTCACCGAGGCGACTCCGGAGCCCGAGGTCGAGGTCGAGGAGACCCCCGAACCGAAGGCCGAGGCGACCCCCGAGCCCGAGGTCGAGGTCGAGGAGACCCCGGCGCCGAAGGCCGAGGAGCAGCCTGCGGCAGCACCGGCCGAGCCGGCCGCCGACGACACCACCGCCACCGCCACCGCCACCGCCACCGCCACCGAGGACCCGACTCCGCTCGCCGCGAAGGCGGACGAACCGGAAGCCGCAGCCGACGACGAAAGTGTCACGGGTGGTGCGGGTGGGAAAACCGATCCGGCCGAAGGCCGGGTGCCCACCCACCGGCCCGAGGCCGACAAGACCCCCGAGGCGGGGGAGGTTCAGGAAACCTCCGACGCGGAGGAGGTCGAGGAAACCCCCGCGACGGAGCCGGCGCCGCTCACCCCGGCCGCCGCCCAGGCAGCCGTACCCGCAAGCCTCCTCACCGCCTACACCGAGGCGGCCACCACCCTCAAGACGCAGAACCTCACCGACACCCGCGCCAAGGTCTACCTCGTCCTGGACCGCTCCGCGAGCATGCGCGCCTACTACAAGGACGGCTCCGCCCAGGCCCTGGGCGAGCAGACCCTCGCCCTCGCCGCCCACCTCGACCCCGAGGCCACGGTCCACGTCGTCTTCTTCTCCACGGAGCTGGACGGCACCGGCGAGCTCACCCTCACCGACCACGAGAACAAGGTGGACGAACTCCACGCAGGCCTCGGCCGCATGGGACGTACGAGCTACCACACGGCCGTGGAAGAAGTCCTCACGCACTACCAGAAGTCGGACACCACGGCCCCCGCCCTCGTCGTCTTCCAGACGGACGGCGCCCCGGACGCCAAGACCCCCGCCACCCAGTCCCTCACGGACGCGGCGAAGAACCACCCCTCCGTCTTCTTCTCCTTCGTCGCCTTCGGAGAGCAGGACAACAAGGCCTTCGACTACCTCCGCAAACTGAACACCGGCAACACGGCCTTCTTCCACGCGGGCCCGACCCCGCGCGAACTGACGGACGCCGAGGTCTACGAGGGCGTACTGGCGAACTGGCGCCCGTAACCCCCACCCGCACCTCACAACGGCCGCCCGCTTCCCACCCGGTAAAACGGGAGGCGGGCGGCCTACCCATGTCGGATACGATTTCAAGGTTCGTAAGACGACCGACGACACGACCTGAAACGACGATCGTCACCCCACGTACCGACCTGGGAGCAGCCCGCAATGGCTCGACACCTCATCACCAGCGCCCTTCCGTATATCAACGGAATCAAGCACCTGGGCAACATGGTGGGGTCCATGCTCCCGGCGGACGTGTACTCCCGGTACCTCCGCCAGCGCGGCCACGACGTCCTCTACATCTGCGGGACGGACGAGCACGGCACCCCGGCCGAGCTGGCCGCGAAGGAGCAGGGCCTCCCGGTCGACGAGTTCTGCGCGCAGGCGCATGACGCGCAGAAGGCGGTGTACGACGGCTTCGCGCTGGCCTTCGACTACTTCGGACGCAGCTCCAGCCCGCAGAACCGCGAGATCACCCAGCACTTCGCCCGCCGCCTGAACGAGAACGGCTTCATCGAGGAGCGCGAGATCCGTCAGGTGTACTCGCCGACGGACGGCCGTTTCCTCCCGGACCGTTACGTCGAGGGCACCTGCCCGCACTGCGGCTACGACAAGGCGCGCGGCGACCAGTGCGAGAACTGCACCCGCGTCCTGGACCCGACCGACCTGATCAACCCGCGCAGCGCCATCTCCGGCTCCACCGATCTGGAGGTCCGGGAGACCACGCACCTCTTCCTCCTCCAGTCGAAGCTGCAGCACGAGGTCGAGGCGTGGATCGACGAGGTCAGCGACGAGTGGCCGCAGCTCGCCTCCTCCATCGCCCGCAAGTGGCTGACCGAGGGCCTGCACGACCGCGCGATCACCCGTGACCTGGACTGGGGCGTCCCGGTCCCGGCCGACACCTGGCCGGAGCTGGCCGCCGCGGGCAAGGTCTTCTACGTCTGGTTCGACGCTCCGATCGAGTACATCGGCGCGACCAAGGAGTGGTCGGACGCCGCGCGAGACACAGACTCGGAGAACCGGGACTGGAAGTCCTGGTGGTACGACGCCGACTCCGGCGAGAACCCGGTCCGCTACACGGAGTTCATGGCCAAGGACAACGTGCCCTTCCACTCGGTGATGTTCCCGGCGACCGAGCTGGGCGTCCGCGAGCCGTGGAAGAAGGTCGACTATCTGAAGTCCTTCAACTGGCTGACGTACTACGGCGGAAAGTTCTCCACGTCCCAGAAGCGCGGTGTCTTCACCGACGCCGCCCTGGACATCCTCCCCGCCGACTACTGGCGCTACTTCCTGATCGCCAACGCCCCCGAGTCGGACGACTCGTCCTTCACCTGGGAGCACTTCACTGCGACGGTGAACAAGGACCTCGCGGACACGCTGGGCAACTTCGTCAACCGGGTCCTGTCCTTCTCGCGCAAGCGCTTCGGCGACGAGGTCCCGGCGGGCTCGGACGCCGGTGCGGCGGAGGCGCGGCTCGGCGAGGAGATCGCGGGCCTGCTCGCGGAGTACGAGTCCCAGATGGAGGCACTCCAGTTCCGCAAGGCGGCCGCCGCACTGCGCGCCCTGTGGTCGGCGGGCAACTCCTACCTGGAGGAGAAGGCCCCCTGGCTGGAGATCAAGACGGACCCGGACGGCGCGGCCCTGACCCTCCGTACGGCGATGAACCTGATCCACCTCTACTCGGTGGTGTCGGAGCCCTTCATCCCGGCGTCGGCGGCAGCCATGCGCTCGGCCTTCTCCCTTCCCGACGACACCGCGACCTGGGTCACGGCGGAGGAGGCGAAGGCGCTGACCGCGGTCCCCGCCGGTACGGCCTTCACCGTTCCCCCCGTGCTCTTCGCCAAGATCACGGACGAGGACCTGGAGTCGTACAAGGAGCGCTTCGGCGGCGCACCGGAGTAGTCACGGCGTGGTGAGGCGGGCCCGGCACCCTGTGGTGTCGGGCCTCTTCACAGAATCCGCCAGGCTGGAAACCGCCCCCGGCGCTGGCATGTCCGCGACCACCCGTATGGTTTCGCCATGGCAGTCCCCGAGGTCATCCCGATCGCGTACGAACCGCACCACCGCACCGAGGCCATCGGCCGTTACGCGGATGGTCAGTTCCTGGCGTCGGTCACGTACGCCTTCCCCGAAGGGTTCCGTCCCGACGACGGCTGGGAAGAGCACAAGCGTCTCTACACGGTGCTTCACACCTTCGACTCCGAGGGCCGGTACCGCGACTCGGAGATCTGGTGCGCGGGCACCTGGGCCGAGCAGCACCGCGCCCCGCACTCCGAGGGCTCGGTCCTCGCCCGGGCCGAGGCCCACCTGGGGAAACTCCTGCGAAGCCTCCCCCGGCGCTCGTACCTGGACATCGCGATCCGCCCCTTCCAAGTCACCGTCGACGGCGTCCTGTTCGGCCTGGTGATCAAGGAGGACGAGGAAGAGACCTGGGCCGAGCTCTACCCGGACCGCCTGGCCTTCGCCGAGCCCTGGGACGGCTCGTACGACACCTGACCTCCACGGGCTGGACCAGTGGGGACTGACAGATCTGCCCCGCGCATGTCTTCCACAAGGCCTGGCCTGGTCACGGCCGCCGGGGCCGGCACAGATCTGCCAATCGTCGAGGATTCCGAGATCCCGGAGAGCACCCCGGACCAGGCCTGACTGTTCGTGGCGAACCCGGTCCCGGGCCGACTCTGCACGACAGCCGAATGGGCCCGAAACCAGTGGAGTTCCGGGCCCTTCGCCGACCAGTTGCGCGCTACGAAGCCGGCGCCGACGCGCTCGGCACCGTGTCCGTGCTGTCCTCGTTCTCGTCCGGGGCCACGCCCAGCGTCAGGTCGGCTTGGACACCCCGGGCGAGGTGCCTCTTGTCGTACCTGAGGTGGAGAAGGCCGCCCTCGGCGCCGTTGTCCGGGTAGATCGTGTCCTCGTCGAGGGTCGTCCGGGCGATGGTGTTCGTCGAGTACGGGTCCAGCTCGGCGGAGGCAAGCACCGACTCCTCGTCGAAGAAGAGCTGGCCCGTGTGGCAGGTGTGGCCGCCCTCGTAACCGGAGGAGGTCCACTCGCCGTCCACGTGGACCTTCACGTGGATGTGCACGCAGCGGCCCTGGTACCAGCCCGGGAAGACGGTCCTGAACGTGACGAAGCCGTGCTTGTCCGTCCGCCACGTGCCGCGCAGATAGCGCTCGTCGTCGGTCGGCTCCTGGTGAACCGGACCGCCGGGGCCGCCGGGGCCGCCCGTCGGGGGCGGGCCGGTGGGGACGCCGGTGGGCCGGGTGCCGCCGCCACCGCCGTTGCCCATGTCCTCGTAGCCCGAGTAGATGCCCAGGGCCGAGCAGTGCCAGATGTCGACGGCGGCGTTCCGTACCGGTCTGCAGGTCTCGGCGTCGATCACCTTGAGCCGGAGGGCGAGGGGGATGCCCTCCTCGTCCTCGGTGACGTTCTGGCGGATCTTGTCGGCGTCGATGTAGTACGGACCCTCGGTGGTCTCCGTGGTCAGGACGTAGCAGGCCTCCGGGGTGCCGGACGAGCTCGCGGATTCCGTCGCGAGTGGACCGTCGCCCGCGAAGGCGTTCGCGCCCAGGCCGGCCGCCAGACCCGCTGCCGCGACCGTCGCACCGCCGGCGACGATGACCCGACGGCGCGTCAGTTCCCGTTCCGTTGCTGTGTGTTGGGGGTTCTCAGTCATGACCGCGGAGATTATGAAGTGAACCTGTCAAAGCACTGTGATTGGCGGGGGTCCCCGAGGACTACATGAGAATGGCTCGGAACCGGTGTCGATTCCGAGCCATTCGAACCCGTGGGGGACGCGGACGAAGGTCTACTTCGGCTGCGGCTTCCGTACGGAAATGTGCAGCTCGCGGAGGCGGGACTCCTCCAGCTCCGTCGGCGCGCCCATCATCAGGTCCTGCGCGTTGCCGTTGAGCGGGAACGCGATGGTCTCGCGGATGTTCGGCTCGTCGGCGAGAAGCATGACGATGCGGTCGACGCCGGGCGCGATGCCGCCGTGCGGCGGGGCGCCGAAGCGGAACGCGCGGAGCATGCCGGCGAACTGCTCCTCGACGGTGTCACGGTCGTAGCCCGCGAGCTCGAAGGCCTTGAGCATGATGTCGGGCTCGTGGTTCCGGATCGCGCCGGAGGACAGCTCGACGCCGTTGCAGACGATGTCGTACTGCCAGCCCAGGACGTCCAGCGGGTCCTGGGTCTCCAGGGCCTCCAGGCCGCCCTGCGGCATCGAGAACGGGTTGTGCGAGAAGTCGAGCTTCCCGGTCTCCTCGTCCTTCTCGTACATCGGGAAGTCGACGATCCAGCAGAAGCGGAAGACGCCCTCCTCGAAGTGACCGGCACGCTTCGCGGCTTCCACCCGCACCGCGCCCATGATCTTCGAGACCTCGTCGAACTCACCCGCGCCGAAGAACACCGCGTGGCCCGCGGCGAGCGACAGGCGCTTCGTCAGCTCCGCGACGTTCTCCTCGGTCAGGAACTTGGCGATCGGGCCGGTCAGCGAACCGTCCTCGGTCACTCGCACCCACGCCAGGCCCTTCGCCCCCTGCTCGACCGCGTAGTCACCGAGGCCGTCGAAGAACTTCCGCGACTGCCCGGCGACGCCCGGCACCGGCAGCGCGCGCACGTGCTTGCCCGCGAACGCCTTGAACTCCGAGCCCTCGAAGACATCGGTGATGTCGACGAGCTCCAGCTGGGCCCGCAGGTCCGGCTTGTCGGAGCCGTACTTCAGCATCGACTCGCGGAACGGGATGCGCGGGAAGGGCGAGGTGACATGGCGGCCGCCGCCGAACTCCTCGAAGAGCTCCGTCATGAGCTTCTCGATCGGCTGGAAGACGTCCTCCTGCTCGACGAAGGACATCTCCACGTCGAGCTGGTAGAACTCGCCCGGCGAACGGTCCGCGCGCGCGTCCTCGTCGCGGAAACAGGGCGCGATCTGGAAGTAGCGGTCGAAGCCGGAGATCATCAGCAGCTGCTTGAACTGCTGCGGAGCCTGCGGGAGGGCGTAGAACCTGCCCGGGTTCAGCCGGGACGGGACCACGAAGTCACGGGCGCCCTCGGGGGAGGTCGCGGACAGGATCGGGGTCGCCATCTCGTTGAAGCCCAGCGCCGTCATCTTGTGACGGATCGCCGAGATCACGGCCGTACGCAGCAGGATGTTGCGGTGCATGCGCTCGCGGCGCAGGTCCAGGAAGCGGTACTCCAGGCGCCGCTCCTCGTTGACCCCGTCCTCGGCGTTGATCGTGAACGGGAGCGGGGCCGCCGCACCGAGCAGCTCGACCTCGCTCACCTCGACCTCGACCTCGCCGGTCGGCAGATCCGGGTTCACGTTCTCCGCGCCGCGCGAGACGACCCTGCCGTCGACGCGGACCGTCGACTCCTTGGAGATCTTGTCGAGCGCCTCATAGGCGGGCGTGCCGGGGCGGGCGACGAGCTGCGTGATGCCGTAGTGATCGCGCAGATCGATGAAGAGGATGCCGCCCAGGTCGCGCCGATTGTGCAGCCAGCCACTCAGCCGGACGTCACTGTCGACGTCAGAGGCGCGGAGCTCGCCGCAGGTGTGGGACCTGTACCGATGCATCGTCGTTTCATCCAGTCTTCGCGGATCAGAGGCTGTATTCACGTGAACGGATCGGAACCGATCGAGCCGTGAACAGAGCCGTGGATCGAGCCCTGTTTCACGTGAAACTTCCCCAAGACTACCGGCCACGCCAAGATCACTCCCCCCTATATCCCCGCCGCAGCCCACTGCGACCGCGACACGGTCTAGGTGGCAGGTACGGATCTCCTCTCCCTACAGTGGGTCAATGCGCACTGGTGAGCCCCTGCCCGCCATGGGGGACGTCCTGGCCGTCCTCGGGACCGGCGTATGGCGCTGGGACACCGCCACCGGGCTGGTCACGGTCGATGCCGAAGCCGCACGGCTGCTCGGCCTGCCCGCGGAGCCCTCCACGCTGACGCGGGCCACGGCACGCTCCCGGATGCACCCCGTCGACTGGAACGAGATCACCGCGGTCGTCCAGCTGGCCGTCGCCGAAAGCACCCTCGCCGAGGTCCGGGTCCGGATCATGGACGAGCAGGGCCGGGTGGTCCGTACGCTGCGCTGCCGCTGCAAGCCGATGTTCACCCCGCGGAAGCCGGCGTACGACATGATCGGCACGCTCCAGGAGGTCACCGAACCCTCGCCGGACGCCGCGTGGCGCACGCCCATCACCGGTGACTGGCGGCGCTCGCGCGAGGCGTTCCTGCTGGACGCCGGGCGCGCGCTGGCCGAGGCCCGGTCCACGGCGGAGGTGCTGCGGGTCGCGGCGGGCCTGTCGATGCCCGGGTTCTCGCCGGACGGGCTCGCCGTCTTCGGCGCGGAGGGCGACCGGCTGACGGTCATCGGACACCACGGGCAGCAGCCGGGCGACGAGGGACCGTTCGCCCACATGTCCCTGACCACGGCCTATCCGGCCGCGGAGGTCGTCAGAACCGGTCGCGCCGTCTATCTCTCCTCCCCGGAGGACTACAAGGAGCGCTATCCCGTCTCCTGGCCGCTGGCCCAGCGCTTCGGTCGGCAGTCCTGGGCGTTCCTGCCCCTGACGGTCGCGGGCCGCACGATGGGCGCGTGGATGGCGGCCTTCGCCTACCCCGTCACCTTCACACCCGACGAACGCGCGGTCCTGACGACCGTGGCCCGCATGCTCGCCCAGGCCCTCTCCCGCGCCGGCGCCGCCGAGACCGAGCGGGAGCTGACCGACGGCCTCCAGCGCTCGATGATGCCCACGCTGGGCCCCCAGATGCCGGGCATGACCGTCGCCGCGCGCTACGTCCCCACCGGCGGCGGGCTCCAGGTCGGCGGCGACTGGTACGACATGATCCCGCTCCCGGCCGGCCGGTTCGCCCTCGTCATCGGCGACGTCCAGGGCCATGACGTCCGCGCGGCCGGCCTGATGGGCCAGCTCCGGATCGCGCTGCGCGCGTACGCCGCCGAGGGCCACCGCCCGGACGCGGTGCTCTCCCGCGCCTCACGCTTCCTGTACGGGGTCACGGACTCGGTGACGTACGGCTCCAGCGGCGACAGCGACAGCGAGGGCGACGCCGGTGACATGCGCTTCGCGACCTGCCTGTACGTCGAGGTCGACCCGGAGACCGGGACGCTGGACATCGCCCGTGCCGGGCACCCGGACCCGGCGATACGGATGGCGGACGGGACCGTGCTGACGCGCCCCACGGCGGGCGGGCTGCCGCTCGGCATCGACCCGGACGCCGACTATCCGACGACCCGGCTCGTCCTGGAGCCCGGCGAGACCATGCTGATCTGCACCGACGGGCTGATCGAGACCGGCGGCCACGACCTCGACACCGGCTGGCGGCGCATTCGCCGGATCCTCGAGGCCCATGACGGCGACATGGAGGCCCTCGCCGACGCCCTGGTCCAGGCCGTCCACGGGCCCTCCTCGCACCACACCCCCGGTCCGCTGGTGGACAGGCGCGAGGACGACATAGCCGTGCTGCTGCTGTGCCGGATGGGGCCGGGCTGCGGCTGCGGCGACACGGTCACGGCCGTACGGTCCTTCACGCGCCGTACCGTGCTGACCGTGGCGCAGGCCGAGCCCGAGGGCGTCGCGGTCGCCCGCCGGCAGGTGCGGGAACTCCTCCACGACTGGACGTCCGAGGACCAGCTCGACTCCGCCGTCCTGCTCGTCTCCGAGATGATGACGAACGTCCTCGTGCACACGGACGCCGACGCCCTCCTCCTCGCCGAGGTGACCGGCGAGGGCGACAAGCGCCGGATGCGGGTGGAGGTCACCGACGCCAGCGACGACCTGCCGCACAGACGCCACCCGGGCGAACTGGCGTCCTCCGGGCGTGGGCTGGTCCTGGTGGAACTCCTCGCGGACCTGTGGGGCGTGGACCCGCGGGGCGAGGGGAAGAGCATCTGGTTCGAGTTCTACGAGCCCGCTCCCGATGGCTCCGGCGGCTCCTCCGACGCCTCCGACGCATCCGCTGAGTAGCGCGTCCGCAGCTCCGACAGCACCCCGAACGCGGCCGCCGTCAGCGGTACGGCGAGCAGCATGCCCAGGATCCCCGCGACGGACGCCCCCGCGGTGATCGCCAGCATCACCACCGCAGGATGCATCTGCACGGTCCGGCTCTGGATCATCGGCTGCAGCACATGGCCCTCGAGGACCTGCACGGCGAGCACCACTCCGAGCGCCCACAGCGCGATGACGACGCCCCGGTCCGCGAGCGCGACCAGCACGGCCACCGCGCCGGAGAGGAAGGCGCCGAGATACGGGATGTACGCGCCCACGAAGACCAGCGCGCCCAGTCCCACCGCGCCCGGAACGTCGAGGATCAGCAGTCCGACCGTGATGCACACGGCGTCGATGAACGCGATGATCGTCGTCCCGCGCATAAAGCCCTCGACGGCCTCGAAGGCACGGCGGGCCATGGCTTCGACGGTGTCCGCGGTGCCGCGCGGCGCGAGTGAACGCAGGGCTCCCACGGCCCGGTGGGAGTCCCGGAGGAAGAAGAAGACAAGCAGCAGGGCGAGCACCGCCATGGCGATCACCTCGCCGACGACACTGATGCCGCTGATCACCCCGGAGGCCGCCGTACCGCCGAACTTGGACAGCAGGTCCTTGGCGTTGGTCGCGAGGTCGTCGAGTGACGTGCCCGCCGCTCCGAAGTGTTCGGAGACCGACTTGGCGGCCTGCTTGAGCGAGGACACGATCTCGTCGCCGGTGTCGATGAGCGCGGCGACGACGACGTAGACGGCCCCGCCGACCACCGCGACGACCGCGACACAGGTGAGCCCGGCCGCCACCGACCGGTTCACCCGGGCCTTCACCAGCCGCTGGTACAGCGGCCCCAGCAGCGCCGTCCCCAGCAGCGCGAGGAGCACCGGCACGACCGCCGTCCGCACCTGGGAGCACAACTCGACGCCGACCCAGCCGACCCCGGCGGCCAGCAGGATCACCGCACACCAGGCCGCCAACCGCCGGGCACCTTCGGGAAGTAGCTGCACACGCCCACCCGACCACGGCCGGAGCGGGTCGTCCTGCCGGAACGGTCCAGCCGGGTGACGCGGCGTCAGGGGCGCGCACCCCGTCGCTGCCTCACGGGGCTGGAGGCCGGGTCTGCGGTCGTCCAGCGGGTGTCGCCGTCGGGATCGCCTCCAGCGCGGCGACGACGAGCTCACGTCCCGGAAAGGCCGGGGTGGACATGTCCCCCAACTTCCCCTTTGGAGATGGTTTCTGACTGCCCGTCATCCGTGAACTCACATGACCCGAGCACGGTAGATTTTTTGCGCAACGGTGTGCAATTCTGTGGCCGCGAACGACCGGAGTGACCTTTGGCTCAGGTAGCTCGGCGCAGCCCCTGCGACGCCTTCCTCCGTTCGTCCGTCCCCCCACCAACGAACTTGGAAACGGACTCCATGTCGCAGCACAGAATTTCACGTCGCCGACTGATGAGCGCAGGGATGGTGTTGGGTGCCCTGGGAACGGTCGGGGTGGTGACCCGGGCCATGGCGACCGCCCCCGCCGGCGAGCTGAGCTCTCCAGGGGACCAACTCACCTTCCCCTCACCGGACCTGACGCCCTACGTGGACGACCTGTGGATCCCCCCGTCGCTGAGCGGTGACCGCACCCTGTCCATGGCCCGGTCCAGCCACCGCTTTCACCGGGACCTGGACACCGCACCCACCTGGTCCTTCGGAGGACAGCCGTATCTGGGCCCGACGATCGAGGCCCGGTCGGGAGAGACGCTCAAGCTCAAGTTCACCAACAACCTGAACGGCCATCTGTTCGCCAACGAGATCGACACCACCTTGGACGGAGCGTCCGAGGAGGACCGCACCCGGCCCCGCACCTCGGTCCATCTGCACGGCGCGGTCGTGCGGCCCGAGTTCGACGGGCACACCGAGAACACCTTCCGCACCGGCGCGTCGATGACCTACGAGTTCACCAACGGGCAGGAGGCCACCGCCCTTTGGTACCACGACCACGCGATGGGGATCACCCGGCTGAACGTCCCCGCGGGGCTCGCCGGGATGTACCTGATCCGGGACGAGTTCGACACCGGCACCTCGAGCAACCCGCTGGGGCTGCCGAGTGGCGACTACGAGATTCCTCTGATCATCGCCGACCACCGCTTCAACGCGGACGGATCGCTGAATCCCCGTACCGCCCGCAGCACCCCCGAGGGCACGCTCCAGGGGCCCATGATCGGCGACATGATGTCGGTGAACGGTGTCGTGATGCCGAAACTGGAAGTGGCGCGAGGGCTGTATCGGTTCCGGCTGCTGAACGCGTCCAACTGGCGGGCGTATCACCTCTATCTGTCCAACAACATGCCCTTCCGGGTCATCGGGAACGACGGTGGTCTGCTCAACAGCAGTGTCAGCACCACATCGATCCGGGTCAGTCCTGGTGAGCGCGCGGACCTGCTGATCGACTTCTCCGGCCTGTCCGGCGGCGACACGGTCGAGCTGCGCAACGACGAGCAGGTGAACCCCGCCATCGCCGCCACCAGCGGTGCCTACACCCTGTCCCGGGTCATGCGCTTCACCGTCGCCAGCAGCCAGGGCTTCACCAAGGCCGCGCCGACCGTGCTGCGGGGCGGTGCGTCCCAGCCCGCTCCCCTGCCGCCGGCCGTGCCCGTATCGACCCGGCGGGTGGTGGGCCTGACGTTGACTGCCGAGGGCATGGCCCTCAGCAACCTCTGCTACGACCAAGATCCGATAGAGAAGCCCAAGCAGGGCAGTACCGAGGTCTGGGAGATCGTCAACTCCACCGTGGAGGACCATCCCGTTCACCTGCACCTGGTGAACATGCGGGTCCTCAGCCGCCAGTCCTTCGACATCAACGGCTACCTCAAGGCCAACCCGGCCCCGTCCATGGGGAACCGCTGGGCCCCGCCGGCCGACGCCCACCTGACCGGGCAGAGTCAGGCCCCGGCACCCTGGGAGGCCGGACTGAAGGACACCGTGCTGTGCCCGCAGAACACGGTCACCCGCGTCCTGATCCGCTTCCCGACCGCCGACGAGCTGGGCTTCGACCCCGACGCGGTGTTCACGTCCCAGAGCGGCGAACACCTGCAGGGCTACGTCTGGCACTGCCACCTCATCGACCACGAGGACGACTGCATGATGGCCAAGTACCGCATCGTGTCCTGAACCTGACCCTGGCCCTGCCGGCCGCCGGGTCGTTTCGCGGCGGCCCGGCGGCGGTGGGCACCGAGGGCCCCTGTTCGCCCATCGGGGTCACCGATGCCGCAAGGAGCACGGTCGGTCCTGTGGTCAGGCGGAGTGGATTGCCTGGGTCGGGGTTTCCCCGACCCGACTGCCTCAGCGGTTGAACTGCGCGCGGGTCCGGGGCTTCGGGCACGAGTGACGCGAGCTGTCACCCGGACGGGGATCGGCAGATCTGGACCAATCCGCACTACTGGGATCAGGTGTTTCCGGGACTCTCGACCGCCCCAGATCCGCCCGTCACGCAAACCCCGCCACCGCTCAGCCGGGCAGCGAGTAAGCGGGTTCGAACCAGACCGTCTTACCGATGCCGTACGGCCGGGGCTCCGCCTCCCGTGTTTCCGCGAGCGCGTCGGCCAGGGCGAGGTCTCGGCCGGAGTCGTCGTCCACCCCGGCCGACCTGGGTGTCGGAAGCGAGCCGTTCGCATCCGACACCCCGACGTGGAGGGCGATCCTTTCCTTAAATCGCCCCCCCTGCCCTCACACCAACCACGTCCGTGGGCTCGAAGCTCGGCACTCAAAGCCCCCGCTTCAGCGTCTCCGCTGACGCCTGGACCGCCCTAATTGCACACGCGTACGGCAACGGAGCCTGGCCCCGAGTTCCAAGCCGCAGGACCCGAGCCCCGTTTGCAAGGAATGGGTAGAATGTTGAACCCGAGCTCCCACCCTTCCCACGCTTCAACTGCCGAGCACAGCAGCACAGATCACTTTTCACAATCGGCTGCGACGCTCCGCCGCAATCACTTAGCGTTCGCGGTAACAAACAACCCCGGTCGGGTGTTACCAGCACCCGCCGGGGTCTCACCACAGGATCGAACGGACCGATCTCATGGATGACAGCGACTCTAACGCTGCCCTGCCCAATCCCGCACGCCTCGTGGCCCCGCCCGGATTCAATACCCGGGCACTCGCAAGACCTCTCCCAGACAGGCCGGAAGTGGTGGCCGGCATGGCGATCCACGTGGGGGTGTACCTACGTCAATCCGAGCGTCGCACCACCGGCAGCGAGGCCAGCACTGCCGCCCAGCGCGAAGAGTGCCTGGCGGCCCTGGATCAATGGGACGTCCAACCGGCCCACGTCGAGGTGTACGAGGACCTGGGGATCAGCGCCTTCAAGAACGTGGAGCGCCCCGCCTACGAACAGCTGCTGCGCGATGTCCGAGCCGGACGCATCAACGTGATCATGGTGCATTACATGTCCCGCCTCAGTCGGAAGAACGCCATGGAGACTTTCGACGAACTTCGCCCGCTTCTCAGTAACCGGGTTCGCATCATCAGCGTCGGCGAGCGTCGCGAGTTCCACACCGACAATCCGCTCGCCCTCATGGAACTCCTGTTCAAGCTTCAGGCCAGCCACGAAGAGAGCCTGAACAAGAGCCGTGCTGTCAAGGCCGCCAAGGCCCTGGAGGCCAGCTTGGGCGGGTACACGGGCAAGGCTCCCTTCGGCTTCACCCTCGTCCGCGAGACACGCAGGTCCGCCGACGACAAGCCGATCAGCGTCAAGTTCCTCACCCCTGACGAGGAGCACGAAGCACCGATCGTCCACCGAATCGTGGAGATCGTCGAGGAATGGATCGCGACGAAGGACCCATCCGGCTCCTGCTGGAAGCTTGCCCTCCGCCTCGAAGCCGAAGGGCATCTGACACGCGGCAAGAGGGCCGCACAGCAGCACGCAGACTCGCTCTGGGACGGGGCTACCGTGAAGCGCATTCTGGTTGACCCGCGTATCGCCGGATTCGCTTGCGAGAGCGTGTATGGCGTCCGCCGAGACGGCACACCGAGCAACAAAATCGCCGAGTACCGGATCGTCCTGGACGACAGCGGCAAACCCGTACTTGCGTACGAGGCGATCGTCAGTCCTGAGCGTTGGCACCACGTGCAGATGTGGGTCAGAGACCGTCATCCCGGCGGTGGGGACTGGCAGGGCGAACCCACAGGGGTCCTGTCCACGATGAAGCTCCTGTACTGCGAGTGCGGGTCATACATGACACACGGCGGCACCGGCTCCAAGAAGCACTACCGGTGCCGCCGTCGGGCCGTGAAGCCGGGTCAGCACATGGGAGAGGTGACCATCGGCGCGAAGGGCATCGAGGAGTATCTCGCCCGTCGGGTTCTCGCTGTGATCGCGACAGCGCACGACGACGAAGCGACCATGACCGTTCTCGCACACGCGTCGGCACGTTACGCGCATGAACAGGAGCAGCAGGACTCCTCGCAAGTCGCGCAGGAGCGGGATCGCCTCTTGACCGAACGTGCGAACCTGCGGCACTCACGTCAGAAGCACCATGCGGACAAGCAACACATCATGCTGAAAGGCGGATTCATCGACGCCGTCGCGCAAGACGAGTGGGACAAGACCGAGCGTGTCCTCGCGGAGCACATGAAGGCACTTGATGCCCGTATCGCAGAACTCGGGAACAGCAAGCAGGTCGAACTACCTTGCTCCGCTTGGCTACCGAGTGACGGCTCGGACCCCGTGGGTCCGGGTTCCTGGTGGGACCAGGCCACCCGAGACGACAAACGCGCTTTCCTCCGGCTCTTCCTGGACGGCGTGGAAGTCCGCAAGGCGTACCGCCACGCCGGACAAGGGGTACCCACAGAGTCACGCGTCAGCATCACCTGGGCAGGCGGGGTGACTCTCGGCGGCTTGCCGAACACCGAGAGACTGCACAAGCCTGTCTGAACAACAGCCTGGAGCAGGATCGTCGGCCGGCCTCCGAGCCGACCGACGATCTGCCAAGTGGCTACAGCCCGCCCTCGGTCATCCCATGTACCGCCGGGACCGTGCCGAGCCGGCCCTTCTGGAAGTCCTCGAAGGCCTGCTGGAGTTCCTCGCGGGTGTTCATCACGAAGGGGCCGTAGTGGGCCATGGGCTCGCGGATCGGCTGACCGCCGAGGAGTACAACCTCCAGATCCGGCGTGCGCGAGTCCTGCTTCTCGTCCGCGCGGACAGTCAACGAGGATCCGGAGCCGAAGACCGCTGTCTGTCCCAGGTGGACGGGACGCCGATCGATACCGACCGAGCCGCGCCCGGCCAGGACATAGGCCAAGGCGTTGAAGTCCTCACGCCACGGGAGCGTGATCTCCGCACCCGGCGCCAGCGTCGCATGGATCATCGTGATCGGCGTGTGCGTGATGCCCGGACCCTGGTGACCGTCCAGCTCGCCCGCGATCACTCGCAGCAGTGCACCACCGTCCAGCGAGGTCAGAAGCTGGACCTGGCCACCACGGATGTCCTGGTAGCGCGGGTCCTTCATCTTGTCCTTGGCCGGCAGGTTGACCCAGAGCTGAAGCCCGTGGAACAGCCCACCGGACCTCACCAGCGACTCGGGCGGGGTCTCGATGTGCAGAAGGCCGGAGCCCGCTGTCATCCATTGAGTGTCCCCGTTCGTGATGGTGCCGCCACCACCGTTGGAGTCCTGGTGAACGAACGTGCCGTCAATGATGTATGTGACGGTCTCGAAGCCGCGGTGAGGGTGCCAGGGTGTCCCTTTTGGTTCATTTGCCCCGTACTCCACCTCACCCATCTGGTCCATCATGATGAACGGGTCGAGGTGGCGGTAGTTGATCCCGGCGAACGCACGGCGGACCGGGAAGCCCTCGCCCTCGAAGCCGCCGGGCGCGGTCGTCACGGTGAGCACCGGGCGGGCCACGGCTTCGGCGGGCGCCACCACTCGGGGCAGGGCCAACGGGTTCTCGACGGTCACTGCAGGCATGTCGGTACCTCCTTGTGCGTTCACTTTAGTTGATTGTTGAACTTTCTGCCACCCGTAACGACGAACGCCCGGAGGGCATTCCCTCCGGGCGTTCACGCGCTGATCCAGGTATGTCAGCCGTGCATACGACGTCAGCCGTACATACGGCGCATCGCGAAGTCCACCATCTGCTCCACGGCCTTCGCGTCGAAGACCATGCGGTGCTCGCCCTCCATGTCGAGGACGAAGCCGTAGCCGGTGGGGAGCAGGTCGATCACCTCGGCGCCGGTGATCACGAAGTACTTGGACTCCTTGCCGGCGTACCGGCGGAGCTCCTTGAGGGAGGTGAACATGGGGATGACCGGCTGCTGGGTGTTGTGCAGCGCGAGGAATCCGGGGTTGTCGCCACGCGGGCAGTACACCTTCGACGTGGCGAAGACCTGCTGGAAGTCCTCGGCGGCCATCGACCCCGTGGTGAACGCACGGACCGCGTCCGCGAGGGACGGCGGGGACGGCTCGGGGTAGAGCGGCTGCTGCTGCCCGTACCCGCCGGGCATCTGGCCGCCCGGCATCTGCCCGGGCATCTGCTGCTGGGGCGCGGCGTACCCCTGCTGTGCGCCCGCGTTCTGGTCATAGCCGTACATGCGCGCAAGCGTACCGAGACGGCCGTCCGGGCGGGCGGGTACGGGGGCGACCGACGGGACTGGAGGCCGTCCGCCTACGGCGGTCTACCTCGTCACAGATGGCCGTCCGGGGTTGCGTCTTATTACCGACGGGTAGCATCATCGTAGCTACTAGCTGGTACGTGTAACGAGGCCCCGAGTTCTCCGAAGAGCTTCGGCCTCCCCGATCCCTTACGGAGCCGTCGCCATGGGGCACTACAAGTCGAATCTCCGCGACATCGAGTTCAACCTCTTCGAGGTGCTCGGGCGCGACAAGCTGTACGGCACCGGCCCGTTCGCGGAGATGGACGTCGACACCGCCAAGAGCATCCTCAGCGAGCTGACCAGGCTCTCGGAGAACGAGCTCGCGGAGTCCTTCGCGGACGCCGACCGCAACCCGCCGGTCTTCGACCCGGAGACCAACACCGCGCCCGTACCGGCGTCGTTCAAAAAATCGTACAAAGCCTTCATGGACTCCGAGTACTGGCGTCTGGGCCTGCCCGAGGAGATCGGCGGTACGACCGCCCCCGCGTCCCTGATCTGGGCGTTCGCGGAGCTGATCCTGGGCTCGAACCCGGCGGTCTGGATGTACTCGTCAGGCCCGGCCTTCGCGGGGATCCTCTTCGACGAGGGCAATGACGTACAGAAGAAGATCGCCGAGATCGCGGTGGAGCGGACCTGGGGTTCGACGATGGTCCTCACCGAGCCCGACGCGGGCTCCGACGTGGGCGCCGGCCGTACCAAGGCGATCGAGCAGGAGGACGGCTCCTGGCACATCGAGGGTGTGAAGCGGTTCATCACCTCCGGTGAGCACGACATGGAGGAGAACATCCTTCACTACGTGCTGGCCCGCCCCGAGGGCTCCGGTCCCGGCACCAAGGGGCTCTCCCTCTTCCTCGTACCGAAGTACCTCTTCGACTTCGAGACCGGCGAGCTGGGCGAGCGCAACGGCGCCTACGCCACGAACGTCGAGCACAAGATGGGCCTCAAGGCCTCCAACACCTGCGAGATGACCTTCGGCGACCGGCACCCCGCCAAGGGCTGGCTGATCGGCGACAAGCACGACGGCATCCGCCAGATGTTCCGGATCATTGAATTCGCTCGCATGATGGTCGGGACGAAGGCGATCTCGACCCTGTCGACCGGGTACCTGAACGCCCTTGAGTACGCCAAGGAGCGCGTCCAGGGTCCCGACCTCGCGAACTTCATGGACAAGTCCGCGCCCAAGGTCACCATCACGCACCACCCGGACGTGCGCCGCGCGCTCATCACGCAGAAGGCGTACGCCGAGGGCATGCGCGCCCTGGTGCTGCACACCGCGTCCGTCCAGGACGAGATCGCGGTCCGGACGGCGGCGGGCGAGGACACCTCGCAGCTGCACGCGCTCAACGACCTGCTCCTGCCGATCGTGAAGGGCTACGGCTCCGAGAAGGGCTACGAGCAGCTCGCGCAGTCCCTGCAGACCTTCGGCGGCTCCGGGTTCCTCCAGGAGTACCCGATCGAGCAGTACATCCGCGACGCCAAGATCGACACCCTGTACGAGGGCACGACCGCGATCCAGGGCCAGGACTTCTTCTTCCGGAAGATCGTCCGCAACCAGGGCGCGGCGCTGAACTCCCTCGCCGAGGACATCAAGAAGTTCCTCGCGCTCGGCACCGGCGGCGAGGAGCTGGCGGGCGCCCGCGAGCAGCTCGCCAAGGCGGCCGTCGAGCTGGAGGCCATCGTCGGCCTGATGCTGACCGACCTCGCGGCGACCGAGCAGGACGTCAAGAACATCTACAAGGTGGGCCTGAACACGACCCGGCTGCTGATGGCCTCCGGTGACGTGGTCGTCGGCTACCTGCTGCTGCGCGGTGCCGCGGTCGCCGCCGAGAAGCTGCAGACGGCCTCCGCCAAGGACAAGCCCTTCTACAGCGGCAAGATCGCGGCCGCGAAGTTCTTCGCCGCCACCGTCCTCCCCGGCGTCACCGGCGCCCGCAAGCTCGCCGAGGGCGTGGACCTGGACCTGATGGAGCTGGACGAGGCGGCGTTCTAGCCCCAGCTCCGCCAGGGCCTCACCGCGTCCCTCCAAGGCCTCACCGCGCCGCTCCAAGGCCTCTGCGGCGCCGTGCCAAAGACCCCCGGCGTCGTATCAAAGCCTCGCCGCGTCGCACTCCAGGACAGGGTGGACACCTGACCGGATCCTGCCCCTCCAGTCAGGTGTCCGGCCATGTCCGCCCTTCACAACCCCGTTACGAGGGCCCTCTCCCATCCCCGGGAGCGGGCCTTCTGGCGTCGTTAAGGTGAACCCCATGAGCACTCCCCCCCGCTTCGACCGCGGCCACACCGACGACCTCATGCCCTTCCTGGCGGCGAGCCCGACGCCGTACCACGCCGTGGCGAACGCCGCCGAGCGGCTGGAGAAGGCCGGATTCCGTCAGGTCGCCGAGACCGACGCGTGGGAGGGGACGAGCGGCGGGAAGTACGTGCTGCGCGGGGGTGCGATCATCGCCTGGTACGTACCTGCGGGTGCCGAGCCGCACACACCGTTCCGGATCGTGGGCGCGCACACCGACTCCCCCAACCTGCGGGTGAAACCGCGCCCGGACAGCGGGGCGCACGGCTGGCGCCAGGTGGCCGTGGAGATCTACGGCGGGCCGCTGCTCAACTCCTGGCTGGACCGGGATCTTGGCCTGGCCGGACGGCTGTCGCTGCGGGACGGCTCGACGCGTCTGGTGAACATCGACCGGGCGCTGCTACGGGTGCCCCAACTCGCCGTCCACCTGGACCGTTCCGTCTCGACGGAGGGCCTGAAGCTGGACAAGCAGCGTCATCTGCAGCCCATTTGGGGTCTGGGCGAGCAGGTCCGCGACGGCGACCTGATCGCGTTCCTGGAGGAGGAGTCGGGGCTCGCGGCCGGCGAGGTGACCGGCTGGGACCTGATGACCCACTCCGTCGAACCGCCCTCCTACCTGGGCCGCGACAAGGAGCTCCTTGCGGGCCCGCGCATGGACAACCTGCTCTCCGTGCACGCGGGCACGGCGGCGCTGGCGGCGGTCGCGGCGGCCGACTCCGGTGAGCCGTATCTGCCGTACATCCCCGTCCTGGCCGCCTTCGACCACGAGGAGAACGGCTCGCAGTCCGACACCGGCGCGGACGGGCCGCTGCTCGGCAGCGTCCTTGAGCGCTCGGTGTTCGCACGCGGGGGCTCGTACGAGGACCGGGCACGCTCCTTCGCCGGTACCGTCTGCCTGTCCTCCGACACGGGCCATGCCGTGCACCCCAACTACGCGGAGCGGCACGACCCGACGCACCACCCGCGCGCGGGCGGCGGGCCCATCCTCAAGGTGAACGTCAACAACCGCTACGCCACGGACGGTTCGGGCCGTGCGGTGTTCGCCGCCGCCTGTGAGAAGGCCGGCGTGCCCTTCCAGTCCTTCGTCTCCAACAACTCCATGCCCTGCGGCACCACCATCGGCCCGATCACCGCGGCCCGCCACGGCATCAAGACCGTCGACATCGGGGTCGCCATCCTGTCGATGCACAGCGCGCGTGAACTGTGCGGCGCGGACGACCCGTTCCTGCTGGCGAACGCGATGGTGGCGTTCCTGGAGGGCTAGGTCCCGTGTAACGGAACCGGCCGCCTCCACATGCGGTGCATGTCCAGCTCCACTGCGGGTACCCGGAGTTGGCCAGAACGACGCCGAGTTGAATGCAGGGAGGCGACACCCATGGGCCTGGGCGGATGCATCATTCTGATCGCCGCAGGAGCGATCCTCACGTTCGCGACCGACTGGGACATGCAGGGGGTCAACCTCGATCTGGTCGGTCTCATCTTCATGATCGTCGGACTGATCGGGGTGGCCACGTTCAGCAGCATGGCCAGGCGCAGGCGCGTGGTCATGCAGCCCAGCGCCCCGGTGATCGACGAGGAACGTCCCCACCGGGGCAGCTACCGCGACGGGTACGGCGGCTGAGTCAGGCCACTTGGGACAGGGCGCGCAGGTCAGGCGCCTGTCCCGGCCAATACGCCAGAGGTCCGTCCCGACCGATACGTCAACCGTCCATCCCCGCGAGGACCAGCGGCAGCCGGTCCGTCCCGCCCTCGATGAGGCGGACCGGGACGCCCCAGTCCTGCTGATGGACATGGCAGGCCGGGTACTCGTTGGCCGGATCGTCGTCGCAGGACGCGGCCATCGCGGAGACGTGCAGGACGCCCTCCGTGACGGCGGGGTTCAGCTCCAGGGCGCGGGAGAGAGCGGTTCCCGCGCCCTCGCCCACCATCAGTAGCTCGGGCGGGGTCGAGGAGACGAGCAGCCGGGTGGACGGGCCGTACCGGGTGTCCAGCTTCTGGCCCGCCGGGGCCTGGAAGATGATGTCCAACTTCAGTGCCCCCGGGGCGACTTCGGTCGCCGCGCGCTGCGTGCGGTGGGCGACCGACTCGACCCGTACGGCCTCCTCGGGAAGCCGCAGCCGGGTCAGCCGGTGCCGGGCCGACTCGACGACCACGATGTCGTCCCCGACGAGCACGGCGTCGCTCGGTTCCCGCAAGTCGGTTGCCAGGGTGGTCACTTCGCCGGTGGCGGGGTCGTAGCGGCGCAGCGCGTGGTTGTAGGTGTCGCTGACGGCGACCGAGCCGTCGGGAAGGGCGGTGACCCCCAACGGGTGCTGGAACAGCGCCTGTTCGGCGGGACCGTCCCGGTGCCCGAAGTCGAAGAGCCCGGTGCCGACGGCGGTGTGCACGGCTCCGTCGAGGTCGACCCAGCGCAGTGCGGAGGTCTCGGCGTCGGCCAGCCAGAGCCGGTCGGCGGTGGCGGCGAGCCCGGACGGCTGGGCGAACCAGGCCTCGGGGCCGGGGCCGTCGACAAGGCCCTCGTTGGTCGTACCGGCCGCGACGGCGACGGTCCCCTCCGGGGGGTCGTACACCCACAGCTGGTGCACGCCGGCCATCGCGATCCACACCCGCCCGCCGAACACGGCGACGTCCCACGGTGAGGAGAGGTCGACCTCGCGCGCGGGCCCGGAGACCGCCGACCCCTGCCACCACTGGCGCCCCGTGCCCGCGAGGGTGGTGACCTCGCCGGTCGCGAGGTCGAGTCGGCGCAGGGCGTGGTTCACGGTGTCGGCGACGACCACCGACCCGTCGTCGAGCAGCGCCAGCCCCTGCGGCTCACTGAACGCGGCCCGCGCGGCCCCGCCGTCCGTGAACCCTCGTACACCGGATCCGAGCCGCCGTACGACGGTCTCGGCGTCCGCCGCCAGTTCCACCAGCTGGTGCCGGGTCGTGTCGCTGACCAGGAAGTTTCCGCCCGGGAGGGCCAGCGCCTTGCCGGGGAAGCGGAGCACGGTCGGCTCGGGCTCGGGCGCCACGTACGGCCCGTCGCCGCGTCGCAGGGTCCCCTTCGCGGCGTGCTCGGACTCCAGTTCCTCGACGAGCCGTGCGATCGCGTGCGCGTGCCCCTCTCCGGCGTGCTGCGCGACGACGTACCCCTCGGGGTCGATCACGACGAGCGTCGGCCAGGCGCGTACGGCGTACTGCTTCCAGGTCGCGAGCTCGGGATCGTCGAGGACCGGGTGCTCGACGCCGTACCGCTCGACGGCGTCGACCACGGCCCGGTGCTCGGCCTCGTGCGCGAACTTCGGCGAGTGCACCCCGATGATCACCACCGTGTCCCGGTGCTTCTCCTCCAGCTCCCGCAGCTCGTCCAGGACGTGCAGACAGTTCACGCAGCAAAAGGTCCAGAAGTCGAGAACGACGATGCGTCCCCGCAGGTCAGCAAGTGTGTACTGCTCACCTCCCGTGTTCAGCCAGCCGCCCTTGCCGATCAGCTCGGGGGCGCGGACACGGACGCGACGGGTTGCGGAGTCTGCCATGGGTCAAGGGTGCCACTAGGCCCTGTCCGGCCGGACAGGGCCTAGGTCTGGCCTAGGTCCTGTCGTCACGTTCCCGTCGTCGCCCGGAGGGCGGCCTCGCGCCCGCTGCGGCAGCAGCCTGTGTCGCAGTAGGTGCGTGCTCTCGGTGTGCCGGGCGTGGACCCTCGTACTGGACGTACTGGGGTCTGCGCCCGGTGCGGCGAGAGGGCGTGCATGGCGTCGCGAGGCAGACGGGAATGTGACGACAGGGCCTAGTGAAGGGCGTGGCCGGTCGTCGTGTCCACGTGCTCGGGGACCTCGTCGTGGCGGTCGCCGACGGTGAGGGTGCCGGTGGGTTCGAACATCAGGATCGAGGCGCCGGTGGGGGCGGCCGGCCTGTGTTCGGTGCCACGCGGGACGGTGAAGACGGAGCCCTTGGGGAGGACGACGGTCCGCTCGCCGGCCGCCTCCCGGAGCGCGATGTGCAGCTCGCCCTCGACCACCAGGAAGAACTCGTCGGTGTGGTCGTGCGCGTGCCAGACGTGTTCGCCCTCGACCTTGGCCACGCGTACGTCGTAGTCGTTGACGGAGGTGACGATGCGGGGGCTCCACAGGTCGGTGAAGGAGGACAGGGCCTTGTCCAGGGAGATCGGGTCCATGGCCTCATCGTCCGGGGTGCCGGGTCTCCGTGCGAGTGCTAGAAATCGCACATGCCGCAAGGATCCTCTCAGCACGCACCCCCGACCCGGCCGCACCGGGTCGCCGTGATCATCGACGAGGGCACGAACCCCTTCGAGGTCGGCGTCGCCACCGAGTTGTTCGGGCTGCCGCGGCCCGAACTCGGCCGGCCGGTGCCGCTCTACGAGCTGACCCTGTGCGGCCCCACGCCCGGCGTGCGGATGAACCACGGGTTCCTCACCCTGACCGGCCTGCCGGGGCTCGACGCTGTGGACTCCGCGGACACACTGATCGTGCCCGGCCGTCCCGACAACGTCGTACCGCGCCCCGCCGCCGTGCGCGACGCCATCCGGCGCGCCCATGCGCGCGGCACCCGGATCGTGAGCTTCTGCACCGGCACTTTCGCGCTCGCCGAGGCCGGGCTGCTCGACGGGCGCCGGGCGACCACCCACTGGCGCTGGGCGGACTCCTTCCGCGAGCTCCATCCGAAGGTCCTGCTGGAGCCCGACGTGCTCTTCGTGGACGAGGGCGATGTGCTGACGGCGGCCGGCAGTGCGGCCGCACTGGATCTCGGGCTGCACCTCGTGCGGCGCGACCACGGCGCCGAGATCGCCAACGCGGTGTCCCGGCGGCTCGTGTTCGCCGCTCACCGCGACGGCGGGCAGCGGCAGTTCGTCGAGCGGCCCGTGCCCGACGTACCGGACGAGTCGCTCGCCCCGCTGCTGGCGTGGGCGCAGCGGCGAATCGGCGCACCGCTCACGGTCGCGGACCTCGCGGCGCGGGCGGCGGTCAGCCCGGCCACGCTGCACCGGCGCTTCCGGGCCCAGCTCGGCACGACCCCTTTGGCGTGGCTCACCGGGGAGCGCGTCGCGCTGGCCTGCCGGCTCATCGAGCGCGGGGAGGAGCGGCTGGACATCGTCGCGGAGCGCAGCGGTCTGGGGACCGCGGCGAACCTGCGGGAGCGGGTGCGGCGCGCGACCGGACTCAGTCCGTCGGCCTACCGGCGGCGTTTCGGGCCGCCCTCCGGGGAACCGGTGATGGCATGAGATACCTCGTACGCGACCGGCTCCTCGGCTTCGGTGACGACTACTGGATCGAGGACGACCACGGCAACAAGGTCTTCCTCGTCGACGGCAAGGCCATGCGGCTGCGGGACACCTTCGAGCTGAAGGACACGCAGGGGCGCGTCCTCATCGACATCCACCGGAAAATGCTCGCCCTGCGCGACACGATGATCATCGAACGTGACGGGGACCCGCTCGCGACGATCAAACGCAAACGGCTGTCGCTGCTGCGCAACCACTACCGGGTGTCCCTGATGGACGGCACCGAACTCGACGTCAGCGGCAAGATCCTCGACCGCGAGTTCGCCGTCGACTACGACAACGAACTCCTCGCCCAGATCTCCCGCCGCTGGCTGCACGTCCGCGAGACGTACGGCGTGGACGTCGTACGGGAGGACGCGGATCCGGCGCTGCTGATCGCGGTGGCGGTGTGCGTGATCCACCTGGCGGAGAAGGAACGCGAAGAGGACTGACCGAATCAGCGGCGGGGGACTTCCAGCCCCAGCAACCGGTCCTTCAGCGCCGGGAACTGTTCCCGGGTCACGCCGACCCTCGCCGGGTCGAACTCCACCGTGAGGACCTCCTCGCCGGAGCCCGCCTCGGCGAGCACCTCGCCCCATGGGTCGACCACGATGGAGTGCCCGGCCTGGGGAACTCCGGCGTGCGTACCGGCCGTTCCGCAGGCGAGCACGTACGCCTGGTTCTCGACGGCACGGGCCTGGGCGAGCAGCGTCCAGTGGGAGCGGCGGCGCTCGGGCCAGCCGGCCGCCAGGACGAGGGTCTCGGCCCCCGCGTCGACGAGGGCGCGGAAGAGTTCGGGGAAGCGGAGGTCGTAACAGGTGGCGATGCCGAGGGTGGTCTCCGGCAGGCGGACGGTCACCAGTTCGGACCCGGCCCCCATCAGCACGGCCTCGCCCTTGTCGAATCCGAAGCGGTGGATCTTGCGGTAGGCGGCGGCCAGTTCACCGGTGGGCGAGAAGATGAGGGAGGTGTTGTAGAGGGGCCCGTCGGGGTCACGCTCGGGGATCGAGCCTGCGTGCAGCCACACGCCCGCGTCGCTCGCAGCCTTCGCCATCAGCTCGTACGTGGGCCCCACCAGCGGCTCGGCCTCCGCGCCGAACTCCTCGTACGCGAATGCCCCGGTGGTCCACAGCTCGGGCAGGACGACAAGGTCGGCGCCGGCCTGCTCCCGTACCAGACCCGCCACCCTCGTGCGCCGTGAATCAACGGATTCGGTGTCTTTTACGTCGACTTGGAGGATAGAGGCGCGCACACTACCACCGTCCTGGCATTCGAGCCGTTGATACGGGCCTACGATCGTCACACCAAAGCACTGCCGGGGTGCCTCACAGCAGCGTAACTTAGCGTCCCAAGACACCCGCTGCCTGTGCACTGCCCGCGTCCAATCGCCCGAGGGGTCCCGTTCCGTGAGTCTGCATCCCAGCCTTCAGTCCTACGCCGACGCCTGGAGCCAGTCGATCGAAGCGATATCCGAACTGGTGTCGCCGCTCGTGGAAGGCGAGTGGAACAGGCGGACGCCCTGCCCGGGCTGGTCGGTGCGCGACCTCGTCTCGCACGTCATCGGCCTCGACTCCGAGATGCTCGGCGACCCCCGGCCGATCCACACGCTCCCGCGCGACCTGTACCACGTGACGAACGAACACCAGCGGTATACGGAGATGCAGGTCGACGTACGCCGTCACCACACGGCGCCCGAGATGACCTCCGAGCTGGAGTACATGATCATCCGCCGCAATCGCCAGCTGCGGAACGAGAACAGGCAGCCCGACACCAAGATGCGCGGTCCCCTCAGCACCGAGGTCACCCTCGAACACGCCATGCGCAACCATGCGTTCGACGTGTGGGTGCACGAGCAGGACCTCCGCGCCGCCCTCGGCCGGCCCGGCGACCTCGACTCCCCGGGCGCCTACATCGCCCGCGACGAGCTTCTCGCCGCTCTCCCGAAAGTGGTCGCCAAGGACGCGGGCGCGCCCGCGAATTCGGCGGTCGTCATCGATGTCCACGGGCCGGTGGAGTTCCTCCGCACGGTCCGCGTCGACGCCGACGGCCACGGCACGATAGACGGCGCGCCCTCGCTGGGCCCGGCCGCCACCCTCACCCTCGACTGGGAGACCTATCACCGCCTGGCCTGCGGACGCGTGACACCCGACGCGGTCGCCGACCGCATCAAGACGGAGGGCGACCCGGAACTGACGACGGCGATCCTCAGGAACTTCACGGTTACCCGGTAGTTGGTTTCAGCCCCGGCGGCGTTTGAGGAGCGGGGCCTGGGGCGGAGCCCCGGGAACAGGGGACGGGTAGGGGCGGAGGGGGCGAAACCCATCGCCCCCCTACGCCGGAACGTGCACCGTCTCCACCCGACTGGCAACCAACCGCTCCCGCTCCCTGCGAGCCGCCTGCTTCCGCAACCGGAAGATCTGGCTCAGGCCCACCGCCTGAAGTACGAACACGACGGAGAAGGCGAGCCGGTAACTGCCACCGGTCGCGTCCAGCAGCACACCGATCGCCAGCAGCGTGATCATGGAGGCGACGAAGCCGCCCATGTTGGTGATCCCGGACGCGGTCCCCTGCCGCTCGGGCGGATTCGCCGGCCGGGCGAAGTCGAACCCCAGCATGGAAGCGGGCCCGCAGGCCCCGAGCACCGTGCACAGCACGACCAGCACCCAGGTGGGCGCGTACTCCCCGGGGCACACCAGCACCCCCGCCCAGACGACCGCCGTCGCGGCCACCGTGCCGAGCGCCAGCGGAAGCCGGGCCGCGTGATGCCGGGCGACGATCTGCCCGTACACCAGTCCGACGACCATGTTGGACAGCACGACGAGCGTCAGCAGGTCACCGGCGGAGGCCGGGGACAGTCCCTCCGCCTCGACGAGGAACGGCAGCCCCCACAGGAGCAGGAACACCATCGCCGGGAACTGGGTGGTGAAGTGCACCCACATCCCGAGCCGGGTGCCGGGCTCCCGCCAGGACGCCGCGATCTGGCGCCGGACGTACGGGGCGCCCTGGTGCGGGAACGGCTCCGGCTCGTGCCCCTCGGGGTGGTCCTTCAGGAACAGCAGCATGAGGACGAGGACCACGACACCGGCGCCCGCGCTGCCCGCGAACGCCGCCGTCCATCCGACCCCGTGCAGCAGCCGGGCGATCACCAGCGTCGAGACGAGGTTGCCCCCCATCCCCACCAGACCGGCGAGCTGTGCGACGAGCGGCCCGCGCCGGGCGGGGAACCACCGGGTACCGAGCCGCAGAATGCTGATGAAGGTCATCGCGTCGCCGCAGCCCAACAGCGCGCGCGAGGCGAGCGCCATCCCGTACGAGGGGGAGAACGCGAAGCCCAACTGCCCTGCCGTGAACAGCACCGCGCCGATGGTCAGCACCTTCTTGGTGCCGAGACGGTCGACCAGCAGGCCCACAGGTATCTGCATACCCGCGTAGACGAGGAGCTGGAGGATCGAGAAGGTGGCGAGGGCGGAGGCGTTGATGTGGAAGCGGTCCGCCGCGTCCAGGCCGGCCACCCCCAGCGACGTACGGAAGATCACGGCGACGCAGTAGACGGAGACGCCGACGCTCCAGACGGCGATGGCGCGCCGACCGCCGGGCGGATCCCCGGGCAGCGTGGCCGGGGAACTCATCGGACCTCGCCCCGCGCCAGGTTGGAGAACCAGCTGACGTGCCGGTGGATGAGGCCGACGACCTCCTCCGCGTCACCGGAGCGCAGTGCCGAGAGAATCTGCTCGTGCTCGCTGAGCGTCTTGGTGATCCGGTCGGGGTGGGCGTGCATCACGGCGACGCCCATCCTCAACTGCCGGTCGCGGAGCTGGTCGTAGAGCCGGGAGAGGATCTCGTTGCCGCCGCTGCGGACGATCTCGGCGTGGAAACAGCGGTCGGTGACGGCCGCGGCGGCCAGATCCCCGGCGGCAGCCTGCTCCTTCTGCTCGGCGAGCAGCTCCTCCAGGCGGGCGATGAGCTGCGGCGATGCCGGTACGGCCTTGCGCGCCGCGTGTCCCTCGACGAGCTGCCGGGTCTCCACCACGTCCGCGATCTCCTGCGCGGAGACGGGCAGGACGAGCGCACCCTTCTTCGGGTAGAGCCTGATCAGCCCCTCCACCTCCAGCCGGAGCAGCGCCTCGCGCACCGGCGTGCGCGAGACGCCCACGGCCTCGGCGAGCTCACCCTCGGTGAGCAGGGTGCTGCCCTCGTAACGGCGTTCCAGAACACCTTGCTTGACGTGCGCGTAGACGCGCTCGGCGGCGGGGGGTTGTTTCGCGGGAACGGGCACCGGCACGGTCGGGGTGGCTGCGGGGGACGGGACGGAGGACATGCGCACAGCATAGATACAACACGTACGCATCGTCCCGCCCCTTCCAGAATGCGGACGCCCCTACGCCGGACGCGGGCCCTCGCACGCACGAGCGAAGTTCCCCAAGAAAGCGCACAACCATTCGGGCTACTTACGTGTCACACGAGAGGCGGCACTTCCATGTAGCCGCGCTCCTTGGGCATTTAACGTAATCGGGGTAGGAAACTTGATAACCGGCATTAAGGGCACGCGCGTCCGCAGAGCTGCCGCCGTAGTCGTCACGACCGGCGCCATGATCGCGACCGGAGCCCTCAGCGCGGCTCCCGCACAGGCCCTCACCACACCCACGATCGCCGCCAAGGGCGGCTACGTGATGAACAACAGCACAGGCACCTCCCTGTACACCAAGAAGGCGGACACCCGCCTCTCCACCGGCTCCACCACCAAGATCATGACCGCCAAGGTCGTGCTCGCGCAGTCGAACCTCAACCTGGACGCCAAGGTCACGATCCAGAAGGCGTACAGCGACTACATCGTGACGAACACCGCCTCGTCCGCCCATCTGATCGTCGGCGACAAGGTCACCGTCCGTCAGCTCCTCTACGGGCTGATGCTGCCGTCCGGCTGTGACGCCGCGTACGCGCTCGCCGACAAGTTCGGCACGGGCACGACGCGCGCGGCCCGCGTGAAGTCGTTCATCGGCAAGATGAACACCTCCGCGAAGAACCTCGGCCTGACGAACACGCACTTCGACTCGTTCGACGGCATCGGCAACGGCTCCAACTACTCGACGCCGCGCGACCTGACGAAGATCGCCAGCAGCGCGATGAAGAACTCCACGTTCAAGACGGTCGTGAAGGCGAAGTCGTTCACGGCCAAGACCATCACGAAGACCGGCTCCACCCGCACCATGGGCAAGTGGACCAACACGAACGGTCTGCTCAGCAGCTACACCGGCACGATCGGCGTGAAGACCGGCTCCGGCGCCGAGGCCAAGTACTGCCTCGTCTTCGCGGCCACCCGCAACGGCAAGACCGTCATCGGCACGGTCCTCGCCTCCACGTCCATCACCGCCCGCGAGTCGGACGCGAAGAAGCTCATGAACTACGCCTTCGCCAAGTAGTCGGTAGCTTCAGGGATTTCAGGCGTTTCAGGCATACGAGAGGGGGCCAGACCCCTACCAGCCGCACGCCCCCACCAAACCCCCACCCCAATCAGGGGCACCAGCGCAACGATAAAAAACAAATGAGCACAGACAGATGAAAAAAACCAATACAGTT
>NZ_JBHXMF010000007.1:66684-81433 GCF_042721055.1 Streptomyces sp. NPDC058470 | reverse complement strand
CTATCCTCTTTACCCCCGCCTTCCCCTTGTGGTGGTTTTTTTCTGTCTTTTCCGGGTTTCCCGCCTGCGGGGGGGGGGCCGCCCCCTCCCGCGCCCCCCCCCCCCTCCATGCGCCCACCACGTTCTGGGGCACCTGCGCAGGGATATAAGCGATCTGCGCTCGGAGTGATGAACATCCCGAATCCTGTTGGCATATGCGTTGTATGTCGATCTACGTTCCGCCGAGGAGGTGGTTCGTATGAGCGAACACGACACGACGTCGACCACAGCGTCCCGGACCGACGCGATCGACATCAACGACTTCGTGTACGGGGCTACAGGGGCCCGGGTGCGGAGGCTGACGATGCCGGACGGGAGCCATTGGTTTCCGGCGTCGGACGTATGCAAGCGGCTCGGTTACACAACGACCCGGAAGGCTCTGCTCGATCATGTACCAGAGGCGCACCGAGACTTTCTCGAGACTGTGACCGGAAGCCACAGTCTCAGCGTTCCCGCAGGTCGGGAGTGGCGCCGAGATCTGCAACTGGTCGACTTTTCCGGGTTGATCCAACTGGTGAACGGCTGTACCAAACCCTCGTCCAGGCCGTTCAAAGAATGGGTCAGCGAGGTGATCATTTCGATCCAGCGAGACGGTTCGTACGCCCTTCCCAAGGCGGAGGTACAGCCCCGCGACCCGGGCGGTCCCGTGGCCTACGCGATGCCCGCGCAGGTCGCCGACGCGATCACGCGGCTTGAGGAGCGCAACGTACGGCTGGACGAGGAGTTCGCCGAGACGCAACGGGCCTCAGCGCGAGTGCAGTCCCGGACGGCGGATGCCATGGATCGGATCGCGGACGCGCTGGAGGCGTTCCGTCCTGTCACGGCGGAGCGCCCGGCAGCTCCGGCGGGCCCTTGCCGGCCGAGCGCCGAAGCCCTCCTCGTGGACTGGAAGTCACGGATGTCCGTGACCGAGGACGTGTGGGCCGTGGCTGTCACGATCGCACCCGTACTTGCCGAGCACGGTGAGATCCGGATGTCGCTGGAGGCTCTTGCGGCGCGGACGGGACTGAACGCCCATCGGGTCAACGAGTGCCTGCGGTTCATGCGGAGGCACGCGTGCATCCGATCCAGGGGCGGCGCGGAGGACGGCGCACTCGTCTACGTACTGGATCGGCCCTGACCGCAGCGGAGTGAGCGTGGTTGAGCGGCCGGTCGCAAGTCGAGTTTGCGGCCGACCGCTCGGCGCCTGAGCGTACGCGACGGGGCCGGCGTGTACCGGTTTTCCGTACGTTCCGCCGTCAGGCGTCGGCATCGCGTACGGCGGCGAACCGGGCGAACGCCGCCCAGGCGGAGGGGGCGACGCGGAGTATGGGCCCATCCACGTCCTTGGAGTCACGGACGGCGACGGTGCCGGGGATGTTGGGGGCGACTTCGACGCACTCCCCATTGCCGCTGCTGTGGCTGGACTTGACGAACTCGAAGTGCGGCACGGGTCACAGCTCCTTGCGGATACGTTCGATCAGGGCGACGGAATCGCGAAGGGCGAGCCCGTTCCGGGCAATCCGCTCGAACGTGACGTTGTGACGTGCGGCGTCCGCCTCGCTCTCCAGCCACAGGGTAGATGAGGTCGTGTCCATGTAGACCACGTCCATAGCGCCGGGTTCGGCGAACGAGACGACACTGAAAGCACTGGTCATGCCGGGGTGGGAGCCCGCGAGGAAGGGGACAACCTGGAGTTTCACGTGGGGCAGCCGGGACGACTCCACCAGATGCGCCAGTTGTACGCGCATGACCTCGCGGCCACCTACCAGTTGACGCAGCGCTCCCTCACCCACGACTGCCCACAAGCCGAGCGGGCTGTCGTCCGACAACCGCGCCTGCCTGGCGACCTTCGCCTCGACAAAGCGCTCGATCTCGTCCGGGTCGTCCCAGTCGGCGTTGCCCACCGCCAGGGCCCTGGCGTAGTCCTGCGTCTGCAAGAGCCCCGGAACGAAGGCCCCTTGCCACGTACGGACCCCGGTCGCGATGTCCTCCAAGGCCACGTACTCCACCAGGGAGCGCAGCTCGGGGTACTGGTTCCACCAGCCCTTGGCCTTACGACGCTCGCGGTCCGTCTTCGCAAGGCTGAGCAGCCGCTCCAAGGATTTCGCCTCGGTCACGCCGTACAGGTCGCACAGGATCCGGATATCAGGGTCCCGGAAAGGCACCCAGCCCCGCTCCATCTTGGCGACCTTGGCCGCGGTCGCCGACAGCGCGGCGGCGGCCTGCGGCTGCGTGAGGCCGGCCTCGTCGCGGAGTCGCAGCAACTCACCGCCCAACTTGCGCGCGAGCACGGTGGATACACGGTTGCCGCGCGTGAACTGACCTGCCGTCACGTCCTGGTACCTCCTGTGTCGCGGCCAGTCTGCAGCCCGCCGAAGCGACACCGCAAGCAAAACTGGGGACAGATATCTCCGAGACTGCTTGCATCACGCTTCCTCTCGCCGCTACCGTCAGTACTCACTCGCCCACCCAGCGACACCAGTTGGCGGTGCACCGCGCTGCCCACCCCAGGGCCGTACGGCTGAGCCACCTCCCCCCACCCACCTGGCAGCCGCCCGGGCACCCGGCCCGCACAAGGAGGTGCGCCCATGACCGGCTCCTGCGACCCCGACCGCCACAAGAACCATCCGCACAGGCCCGACCGCTACGACGCCGTCAGCTACACCCCGTATCCGCAGAGCATCCCCCGCGCGCGCAGACGGGTGGCCCATCTCGCCGCCGAGTGGGGTCATCCCGGCGCAGCCGGTGATGCGGCGCTGCTGGCAAGCGAGTTGTGCACGAACGCGCTGTTGCATGGATGTCTGCGGGACCGGCTGTTCCGCGTGGAGACGTCGCTCATCGGTCAGGTGTTACGGATCGCCGTCACCGATCCG
The DNA here is from genome assembly GCF_042721055.1 of Streptomyces sp. NPDC058470. Classification (NCBI taxonomy): domain Bacteria; kingdom Bacillati; phylum Actinomycetota; class Actinomycetes; order Kitasatosporales; family Streptomycetaceae; genus Streptomyces; species Streptomyces sp. NPDC058470. Next base: position 78,539 of record NZ_JBHXMF010000007.1, on the reverse strand, counting down.
AAGGGCGAGCGCCTGCCGGAGCCCCGCACGGTGGAGGACAGCGACCAGTTCGGGCGAGGCCTGCTCATCGTCCGCGTGCTCGCGAGCCGATGGGCTGTCGAGAACCTCACCGTGGGCAAGACGGTCTGGGCGGAACTGAACGTTCCCGGAATCACGGATGCGTAGGGCAATCAGCTCACTCGCCGACGATCCGGAACCCACCACGAGCGACGAGTTCGGCGGCACCGTCGCGATCAAGATTCCCATGGTCGGCAGCGCCGCCGCCTGAGCACCGCACACGGGGCCGCACCCTCAGGGGACGGCCCCGTGTCCTTGGCTCACGCCCAGGTGATCACGCCCAGGTGATCAACTTCTTCGGCTGCTCCAAGATCGCCGCCACATCTGCCAGCACCTTGGACCCCAACTCCCCGTCCACCAACCGGTGGTCGAAGGACAGCGCCAGCGTGGTGACCTGGCGGGGCTTGACCTTGCCCTTGTGGACCCAGGGCTGGAGCTTGATGGCGCCGACGGCGAGGATCGCGGACTCGCCGGGGTTGAGGATCGGCGTGCCGGTGTCGACGCCGAAGACGCCGACGTTGGTGATGGTGACCGTGCCGCCCTGCATCGCGGTCGGGGAGGTCTTGCCCTCGCGGGCGGTGGCCACCAACTCACCCAGTGACTCGGCCAGTTGCGGCAGGGTCTTGGTGTGCGCGTCCTTGATGTTCGGGACGAGCAGGCCGCGCGGGGTGGCGGCCGCGATGCCCAGGTTCACGTAGTGCTTGAGGACGATCTCCTGACCGGCCTCGTCCCAGGACGCGTTGATGTCCGGGTTGCGCTTGATGGCGACCAGCAGGGCCTTGGCGATCAGGAGCAGCGGGTTCACCCGCAGACCGGCGAGATCCTTGTCCTGCTTGAGCTCCTCGACGAGCTTCATCGTGCGCGTCACGTCCACCGTCACGAACTCGGTGACATGCGGCGCGGTGAACGCCGAACCGACCATCGCCGCGGCCGTGGCCTTGCGGACACCCTTGACCGGGATACGGGTCTCGCGCGCCGTGTCGTACGAGGCGACGGGCGCCGCGGTCCGGACAGGAGGGGCCACGGGCTGCTGGACGACCGGCTCCGGAGCCGTCGGCGCCACCGCCGCGTGCACGTCCTCGCGCGTGATGATGCCGTCCGGGCCGGCCGGACGGATCGTCGCCAGGTCGACGCCGAGGTCCTTGGCGAGCTTGCGGACCGGGGGCTTGGCCAGCGGACGGGCCGCCGCGGACGCGGAGTGCCCATGTCCGTTCAGCTCGGCCTGGACGGCCTGGATCGCCGAAGCCGCGTAGACCGGCTCGGCCGCCTGGGCCGGAACCTCGGCGCCCTTGCGGGGGCGGCGCTTGGTGGAGGACACGGCGACGCCGTAGCCGACGAGGACCGGCGTGCGGCCCTCGGGCTTGGGCTCATCGGCCTTGGGCTCATCGGCCTTGGGCCGCTCGGCGGCGGGCGCTTCGGCCGGTGCCGCGGGGGCCTCCTCGATCGGGGCGGCTCCTCCTGCCACCTCCACCGCGATGATCACCTGGCCGACGTCCACCGTCGTCCCCTCGGGGAAACGGAGTTCGCGCACCACACCGTCGTACGGAATGGGCAGCTCCACAGCCGCCTTCGCCGTCTCGACCTCGCAGACCACCTGTCCGTCGGTGACCTGGTCGCCGGGCTGGACGTACCACTTGAGGATCTCCGCCTCGGTGAGGCCCTCGCCCACATCGGGCATCTTGAACTCGCGGAGCCCCGACGCCTTCTCAGTCATCGTCGTCACGACCCTCTCCTCAGTACGCAAGCGAGCGGTCGATGGCGTCGAGCACCCGGTCCAGGCCCGGAAGATACTCGTCCTCCAGGCGTGCCGGCGGATACGGCGCGTGATAGCCGCCGACCCGCAGGACAGGTGCCTCCAGGTGATAGAAGCACCGCTCGGTGATCCGGGCGGCGATCTCCGCGCCCGTGCCGAGGAACACCGGCGCCTCGTGCACCACCACCAGGTGACGCGTCTTCTCCACCGACACCTGCACGGAGTCGAAGTCGAGCGGGGACATCGACCGCAGGTCCAGGACCTCGACCGACTTCCCCTCCTCCTCGGCGGCCGCCGCGGCCTCCAGGCACACCTTCACCATCGGGCCGTACGCCGCCAGCGTCAGGTCGGTGCCCTCGCGCACCACCCGCGCCTTGTGCAGGGGCCCGGGGATCGCCTCCGTGTTGACCTCGGACTTGTCCCAGTACCGCCGCTTCGGCTCGAAGAAGATCACCGGGTCGTCGCTCTGGATGGCCTGCTGCATCATCCAGTAGGCGTCGGACGCGTTCGACGGGGAGACCACCTTCAGGCCCGACACGTGCGCGAACAGCGCCTCGGGGGACTCCGAGTGGTGCTCGACCGCGCCGATCCCGCCGCCGTACGGAATGCGGATGACGACGGGGAGCTTGATCTTGCCGAGCGCCCGCGCGTGCATCTTCGCGAGCTGCGTGACGATCTGGTCGTAGGCGGGGAAGACGAAACCGTCGAACTGGATCTCCACGACCGGGCGGTAGCCGCGCAGCGCGAGGCCGATCGCCGTGCCGACGATGCCCGACTCGGCGAGCGGGGTGTCGATCACCCGGTCCTCGCCGAAGTCCTTCTGGAGTCCCTCGGTCACCCGGAAGACACCGCCGAGCTTGCCGACGTCCTCGCCCATGATCAGGACCTTGGGGTCGGTCTCCAGGGCTTTGCGCAGCGACTCGTTGATCGCCTTGGCCAGCGCCATCTTTTCCGCGGTCATCGCTGCTTGTCCTCCCCTTCGTCCGCGAACGACGCCTGGTAGGCGGCGAACTGGGCCCGCTCCTCGTCGACGAGCGCGTGCCCGTCCGCGTACACGTTCTCGAAGATGGCGAAGTGGTCCGGGTCCGGCATGGCCCGTACGACTTCGCGTACTCGCTTGCCCAACGCCTCGCTCTCGGCTTCGAGTTCCGCGAAGAATCCCTCGTCCGCGTGGTTTGCGGCCTCGAGATAGGTGCGCAGGCGCAGGATCGGGTCCTTGGCCTGCCAGGACTCGGTCTCCTCGTCGGCCCGGTACTTGGTCGGGTCGTCGGAGGTGGTGTGCGCGCCCATGCGGTAGGTGAACGCCTCCACGAGGGTGGGGCCCTCGCCGCGGCGGGCTCGCTCAAGGGCCCACTTGGTGACGGCCAGGCAGGCGAGGACGTCGTTGCCGTCGACGCGGACGCCGGGGAAGCCGTAGCCCTGCGCGCGCTGGTAGAGCGGGACGCGGGTCTGCTTCTCGGTCGGCTCGGAGATGGCCCACTGGTTGTTCTGGCAGAAGAACACCACGGGGGCGTTGTAGACGGCGGAGAAGGTGAACGACTCGGCGACGTCGCCCTGGCTGGAGGCACCGTCCCCGAAGTACGCGATCACGGCCGAGTCGGCGCCGTCCTTGGTGATGCCCATGGCGTAGCCGGTGGCGTGCAGGGTCTGCGAGCCGATGACGATCGTGTACAGGTGGAAGTTGTTGGTGTTCGGGTCCCAGCCGCCGTTGTTCACACCGCGGAACATGCCGAGCAGGTTGGTCGGGTCCACCCCGCGGCACCAGGCGACGCCGTGCTCGCGGTAGGTCGGGAAGACGTAGTCGTCCTCGCGGGTGGCGCGCCCGGAGCCGATCTGGGCGGCCTCCTGGCCGAGCAGCGAGGCCCACAGGCCCAGCTCGCCCTGGCGCTGCAAAGAAGTGGCCTCGGCGTCGAAACGGCGGGTCAGCACCATGTCCCGGTACAGGCCGCGCAGCTCCTCGGGGGTGATGTCGGCGACGTACGGGTCGTACGTGGCGTCCTTGACCCGCTTGCCCTCGGGGGTCAGCAGCTGAATGAGTTCGGGGTCGGCGCCCGGTGACTTCTTGACGCCGGCGCGCTTGGCACCGGCGCTCGCGGCGCGCTTCGTACCGGTCGTGCCGGTGCTTGCGGCGCTCTTCGTACCGGCGCTGCGTCGCGGCTTCTGCGCGGCAGTGCTCTCCACGGTCACGTGTACTCCTCCGTCGGTCCGGCCCCCGGGGTTGCCGGTGGGCCAGTGCGGCTCGCCTGCTCCAGTACCCGTGCACGGGGTGGGTGCACTCGGCCGGGAACAGACGTGACAGGTGCCCCGGCGAGCGCCCTGCAACAGCCACGTTACCCAGTGCCTCACAATTCTGTGAGACCCCTCCTGACCTGCGTTTTTACTCGGATTTCCAACTACTTTTCAGTCGGAGGTCCAAGTACGTCGCGTCGGTCGGGAACAGCCGCTGGTCACAGCACTGGTAACAGCCTTGCAGGGGGCCGGAACACCGGCACGTTATCCCGGTCACCCCAGGCACGGGAAGAGTTCACTCCGGGGCAGGGCCAATGATCGTGTGTGACACTGACAGCGTGCGCGAAAACGGGAAAATCACCGTATTTCTCCTCGACGATCACGAAGTGGTCCGGCGCGGCGTCCACGAGCTGCTCTCCGGGGAGGACGACATCGAGGTGGTCGGCGAGGCCGGCACGGCCGCCGACGCGCTGGTACGGATTCCGGCCACCCGCCCGGACGTCGCCGTTCTGGACGTACGGCTCCCGGACGGCAGCGGCGTGGAGGTCTGCCGCGAGATCCGCTCCCAGGACCCGGACATCAAGTGCCTGATGCTGACCTCGTACGCCGACGACGAGGCCCTCTTCGACGCGATCATGGCGGGCGCCTCGGGCTATGTCCTCAAGGCCATCCGCGGCAACGAACTGCTCACGGCCGTACGTGAGGTCGCCGCCGGGAAGTCCCTGCTCGACCCCGAGGCCACCGCCCGCGTCCTGGAGCGGCTGCGCGACGGCGGCGCCACCAAGAGCGACGACAGGCTGGGCCACCTCACCGAGCAGGAGCGCAGGATCCTCGACCTGATCGGCCAGGGGCTCACCAATCGCGTGATCGGCGAACGGCTGCATCTCGCCGAGAAGACGATCAAGAACTATGTGTCGAGTCTGCTGTCCAAGCTCGGGATGGAGCGGCGATCCCAGGCGGCGGCGTACGTGGCGCGCCTCCAGGTGGAGCAGGAGCAGCGCCAGTAGTAGTGCCCACTGGGGCGCCATTCGGGACTTATGGCCCCCCTACAGAGGGCGGGTGGCCCTTTTTCCGGTCCTCCGGGTGCCGGAAATTGGTCGTATGCCCGACGCACAGCCGGCCAACGAGCAGCCCATCGACGAGCGGTTCGCCGTGGAACTGATCGGCCGCACCGACTACGGCCGGATGGCCACCAGCATGCGCGCACTGCCCGTCCTCGCGTTCGCCCGGCACATCGTGGCCGACGGCCGCGTCCTGCTGCGGATGCCCCGGAACCTCGGCTACCACCAGGCGTGTGCCGACAGCATCGTCGCGTACGGCACCGACAACCTGAACTCCGCGCGGCCGGGCGAGGGCCTGTGGACCGCGCAGATCGTGGGCCAGTGCGAGGCCGTAGAGCCGACCGAGGTCCAGCTGGAGCGCTTCGGCCCGGCGCCGCGTCTCGTGGACGGCGAGCCCTACGAGCCGGTCTACCTGGGCATCGAGCCGCAGTTCTGCACCGTGCACGCGACGGACGGTGGCCTGGAACGGCGGTTCCAGCACGTTCTGTGACCGATGTTGCGAACAGGACGACTGTGTGTGACAAACCCAAGGTCAGAGGCCCTTTCGTGCTTTAGCATCTGCCGCGTGCCGCGCTCTCCTGTACCACCCCCTGTGTCTCACGCGCCCCCTCTGGGCGCCCTCCTCCGCCAGTACGCCGCCGGGTCCGCACTGACCTGCGAACCCGTCGACCAGGGGCTGCTCAACCGCGGCTACCGGCTCTGCACCACCCGCGGCAGGTACTTCCTCAAGCACCACTTCGACCCCGAGACCGCCGACCCCGCCGCGATCGCCCGTCAGCACCGGGCGACCCAGCGCCTCGCCGACCTCGGCGTCCCCGTCGCCCCGCCGCTGACCGGCACCGACGGCCGCACGGTCGCCGTCGTCGGGGGCCACGCGTACGCACTGCACCCGTGGGTCGACGGACGGCACCGGCACGGCGGCCAGCTCACCGCGGAGCAGTGCGCGCGGCTGGGCGCCCTCCTGGGCGTCGTCCACGCGAGCCTGGAGCAGGTGATGCCGGCGCAGGGACGCGGTTCGGCGAAACCGGCCGAAGGGGTCGCTCCGGCCGAAGGGGGCGCTCCGGCCGAAGGGGGCGCTCCGGCCGACGGCGCCGCTCCGTCACCCGGTGCCGCCCCGGCCGACGGCGCCGACCCCGCCGACACCTTCGCGCTCATCGACCACCTGCTCGCCCGGGTACGCCACCACCGCCCGTCCGACGCCTTCGACGAACTGGCCCGGCACCGGCTCCTGGAGCGGCGCGCCCTCCTGGAACGGCATGCCGACCGGCGGCCTCCGCAGGGCGCCTCGGTGGGCTGGGTGCACGGCGACTTCCACCCGTTCAACCTGCTCTACCGCGACGGCGAACCGGCCGCGATCGTCGACTGGGACCGGCTGGGCGTCCAGCCCCGCGCCGAGGAGGCGGTACGCGCCGCGGTGATCTTCTTCGTACGGCCCGTCGGCGCACTCGACCTGACGAAAGTACGGGCCTACGCGCGCGCGTACCGGCGTACCGCGGGCGCCACCGCCTCCGAACTCGCCGCCGCCGTGCACCGGGTGTGGTGGGAGCGCCTCAACGACTTCTGGATACTGCGCTGGCACTACGAGCGCGGGGACACCCGCGCCGATCCGCAGTTCCCGGCGGCTTCGGCGCTGGCGGTGTGGTGGACACGGGAGTACGAGGCGGTGCGCGAGGCGTTCGCGGGGTGATCCCGGCATGTCCGGTGGCAAACGGCACGCGCGCGTGGAGCTCGTTGTGGAGCCGCACGCGCGCGCAAGGAGGGTGTTTCGCTCGCCGGGTCAGCCGCCGCCGGCCAAGCCGCCAGGGGTGCCACCGCCTGTGACGCCTCCGGGGTCCGTCGGCTGCGTCGTCGCCGGGTCCGTCGGCTCCGTGGTGGTCGCCGGGTCCGTCGGCTCCGTGGTGGTCGGCGTCGTCTCGCTCGGCTCGCCCGAGGGCTCGTTCGACGGCTCGCTGCTGTAACTCGGGGACGGCGTGTACGAGGGCGTGTACTGCGAGCCGGAGCCCGTGGTGTTGCCGTTGTCCGTCGAGTCGTCGGTGGAGGTGTCCGTGGGCTCATCGCTGGGCGTCGCGCTGGAGTCGCTGCCCTCGGTGGCCGACGACGACGTCGTGGGCGACTGCGTCGTGCCGGCCCCGCCGCCACCGCCACCGGCGCTATTGAGCGCGAACGCGACACCCGCCGCGATGGCGATCACCGCGAGGACCGCGAGGATCCACAGCTTGCCGCGGCCGCCGCCCTTGTTGCCGTGCCCCTCGAAACCGCCGTCGTCCCCGCCGCCGTATCCGCTCGGCAGGATCGGCTGCGGGATCTGCGAGGTGCCGGAGTCGCCGGGATGCGGCAGCGCTGCCGTACCGGCGTAGCCTCCCGCCGGAGTACGCGGACCGCCGTGCATGTCGACAGGGCCGGTGTTCCAGGTGCCGGTGTGGCTGCCCTGGTCGTACAGCATCTGAAGCCCGTACTGGACCAGCCCGCGCATCTCCTCGGCGGTCTGGAACCGGTCGTCAGGCTCCTTCGCGAGGGATCGCATGACCAGCCCGTCGAGCTCCGGCGGCGCCGCGTCGGAGACCTCGGACGGGGGTACCGGGATGTCCTGTACGTGCTGGTAGACGACCGACAGCGGCGTCTCACCGGTGAACGGGGGCCGCAGCGCGAGGAGTTCGTAGAGCAGGCAGCCCGTCGCGTACAGGTCGGAGCGGTGGTCGACGGCCTTGCCGAGCGCCTGCTCGGGGGAGAGGTACTGCGGCGTGCCCATGACCATGCCGGTCTGGGTCATCGTCGACTGCGCGCCGTGCAGGGCGCGTGCGATGCCGAAGTCCATCACCTTGACCGCGCCGGTCTCCGTGATGATCACGTTCGCCGGCTTGATGTCGCGGTGCACGATGCCGTGCTGGTGGGAGTAGGCGAGCGCCTCCAGGACACCGGAGACGATGATCAACGCCTGCTCGGGCCCGGGGGCCTCGGCGTTGATCAGCAGGTCGCGGATCGTGTGGCCCTCGACGATCTCCATCACGATGTACGGGACGATGCGGGAGCCGACCGCGTCCTCGCCGGAGTCGTACACGGCGACGACCGCGTGGTGGTTGAGGCCGGCGACCGACTGGGCCTCGCGTGTGAAGCGGGCCTTGGAGACCGGGTCCTCGGCCAGGTCGGAGCGGAGCAGCTTGACCGCGACGGTGCGCCCCAGGCGTACGTCCTCGGCCGCGAACACCTCGGCCATGCCGCCTCGGCCCAGTCTGTGGGTCAGCCGATACCGGCCGTCGCCGACCAGCCCGCCGTTACCCCACAGCTCCGGCGCATCCGACATACCGCCGCCAGTCGCCTCGGGGTCGGACGGGCCCTGAGCGCGCTGCTGCTGTGCCATCAGTCCTCGCCGTCGTTTCTGCCCGCGGTCTGCGCGGTGGTTGTCACGGTCTCCGTCGGGCCACGCTACAGGCTCTGCGCAAGGCTCCGGTCCGAGACGGAAGTGGGATGGATCGGCCATCCAACCCGTCGCGGGTACCCACGTGCAAATCCTGTGTACCGGCCGTAGGGCACCTGTAACGCTTCCGCGACGCTTCCTTCTCAGACGGTCACGGAACGGGCACCGAACTTGACGTGTCAGTGCCCTCGGGCAGACTTGGCCGGGAATGAGCCAGTCGATCACTGAACACCGGCCGATCACCGGGCAGATCACATCATCGATCACGACAATCGAGTCACGGACCGCGGGGGCGACCAGCTGCTCCCGCCGCGCCGATGGGGGACGCAGAAGATGAGCCAGGACGGCGCACAGGGCCGGTACGCGGGGCGTGCGGTCGCCGGCGGCCGCTACCAACTGCGTGATCTGCTCGGCGAGGGTGGCATGGCCTCGGTCCATCTCGCGTACGACTCGGTGCTCGACCGCCAGGTCGCCATCAAGACGCTGCACACCGAACTCGGCCGCGAGCAGGCCTTCCGGGAGCGGTTTCGCCGCGAGGCCCAGTCGGTGGCGAAGCTCACGCACACGAACATCGTCTCGGTCTTCGACACCGGCGAGGACGTCCTGGACGGCATGACGACGCCGTACATCGTCATGGAGTACGTCGAGGGCCGCCCGCTCGGTTCGGTGCTAGACCAGGACATCGCGCAGTACGGCGCCATGCCCGCGGACAAGGCGCTCAAGATCACCGCGGATGTGCTGGCCGCCCTGGAGATCAGCCACGAGATGGGCCTGGTCCACCGGGACATCAAGCCGGGCAACGTGATGACGACGAAACGCGGCGTCATCAAGGTCATGGACTTCGGCATCGCCCGCGCCATGCAGTCCGGTGTCACCTCGATGACCCAGACCGGCATGGTCGTCGGCACACCGCAGTACCTCTCGCCGGAGCAGGCCCTCGGCAGAGCCGTGGACGCCAGATCCGACCTGTACTCGGTCGGCATCATGCTCTTCCAACTCACCACCGGGCGGCTGCCGTTCGAGGCGGACTCGCCGCTGGCCATCGCGTACGCGCATGTCCAGGAGGAGCCGGTCGCGCCCTCCTCGGTCAACCGCTCGCTGCCCCCGGCCGTGGACGCGCTGGTCGCCCGCGCGCTGAAGAAGAACCCGAACGAGCGGTTTCCCAGCGCCGAGGCGATGCGCGACGAGTGCCTGCGCGTGGCCCAGTCGCTGCACGCCGCCGCACCGAGCATCGTGCCGGGCGCCCGCACATCGAACGGCGCGGGCGTCGGCTCCGCGGTCTTCCCGCCCGTCGACCAGGCCGCTCCGGCACCGGGTCCGGTCCAGTCGCCCTACCAGCCGGGTCCCTACGGTCCGCCGACCCCGGCACTCACCCCGACTCCGGCTCCGTCGTACGGCTACCCGCAGCAGGGCGGCTATCCGACACCGCCGGGGACCTCGGCGTACTCCCCGCAGCAGGGCCTCTCGACCCCTCCGCCGTACAACCTGACGCCCCAGTACCCGACTCCCCAGCCGGGCGGCTCCGGGGGCGGCCACAAGAGCGCCAGGGGAGTTGTCATCGGCTCGATCGTGGTCGCGGTCGTCGCGGTCGGCGGCCTCATCGCGGCGCTGGCGCTGTACAGCGGGATGGGCGACGACGGGGGTGGCGGCAGCGAGGCCAGCCAGTCGCCCTCCGTTGCGGCGAACCACAAGGGGCCGGACTTGGCGAAGACCATCGAGACGGAGAAGTGCACGGAGCCGGAGGAGTCGTACAACGACGAGAAGAAGATCCAGGTCCCCAACTTCTCCTACAAGAACATCAAGTCGGTCAAGTCCTGCTTCCAGGCCGCGGGTTGGCAGATGAAGATCGAATACGTCGACGAGAACACGTACGGCGAGGACACGGTCATGGACCAGTTCCCCTCCGAGGGCACGGACGTCGACCCGAAGGACATGCCCGAGATCGAGCTCAAGGTGTCGACGGGCGATCCGTCCTGATCCAGGTACGAGTGGGGCCCGGCACTTTCGTGCCGGGCCCGTTTCGTTGTCCGGGTGTCGCCGTCGGGGCTACAGGTACGGTCCGCCCGAGCGGCCGCCCGTGCGGGGGTCCTCGTCTCCCTCCGCGCCGCCGGCGCCCGGCGGAAGGGCGCGGCGCATCGACTCCAGTTGGGCCCTCGCCGCCATCTGCTGAGCGAAGAGGGTGGTCTGGATCCCGTGGAAGAGGCCTTCCAGCCAGCCCACCAACTGTGCCTGCGCGATGCGCAGTTCGGCGTCGGAGGGAATCGCCTCGTCCGTGAACGGAAGGGAGAGCCGCTCCAACTCGTCGACCAGGTCGGGGGCCAGGCCGTCCTCCAGTTCCTTCACGGAACTCGCGTGGATCTCCTTGAGCCGGACACGGCTGGCTTCATCAAGAGGTGCGGCGCGCACCTCCTCAAGGAGCTGCTTGATCATGCTTCCGATGCGCATCACCTTGGCGGGCTGTTCCACCATCTCCGTCACCGGGATCTCGCGGGAGTCCTCGTCTCCGGCGCCACCGAGAGTCATTCCGTCCTGGCCCAGGACCAGGATCTGAGGGTTCTCCGGCGACCGTTCGTTCCTCGGCATCTCCATGCCGTCCATTGTCTCGCACCCGTCCACCGCGCCGCCCCCCGGCCCGCGTCGGCAGGGACACCGGGAGCAGAGGGAGCAGCCGAGATGCCGGGGCAAAGGGGGCATGTGAGGCTGGACCGACCGATCATGGACTCCTCACCGGGAGGGGGTCACCGGCGTGACTCCATGGCTCCGTGCGCTGCACGTGGCGGGACTGCTGCTGGCCCTGACGACCGGGGCGGCGTCCCCTTCGTACGCAGCCCCCTACCGTGTCTCACACGCCCCCTCGTACGCCCCCGACCCCAGCGCCGATGCCTCCCGTGCGGGGAGCCGTCCGGGAGAGGGCCGTGCGCGACCCGGGCGCGAGGAGCCCGGGCGGCAGCCGGAATCCGAGGCCGCGGCGCCGACGTACACGGATCGCGACCCCGCCGTCCCCGGCCACCCGGAGGAGAGCGCCGCCTCCGAGCCGCCGCAGGAGGCCGCGATCCCCGTACGGCAGAGCGTCGGCCGCCCCGGAAGCAGCCCGGAGCCGGTACTCCAGATCGTGCCGCTCGGCAGCGGGCTGATCCTCATCGGACTGGGTCTGGGACTGGCGTTCTTCGCCCTGCGGGTCCGACGCGGCTGACACCACTCGAACGGCGCACTCCCCGAGAAGCGCCCGACTGACACCGCTCAGACGGCACGTTCCCTGAGAAGCGCCCGACTGACACCGCTCAGACGGCGCACTCCCCGAGAAGCGCCCGACTGACACCGCTCAGACGGCACACTCCCC
>NZ_JBHXMF010000007.1:0-66474 GCF_042721055.1 Streptomyces sp. NPDC058470 | reverse complement strand
CCCCGAGAAGCGCCCGACTGACACCGCTCAGACGGCACACTCCCCGAGAAGCGCCCGACTGACACCGCTCAGACGGCACACTCCCCGAGAAGCGCCCTGCTGAAAAAACTCCCGAGCAGCGCGCTCCTTGGGAGGCGCGCGGCTGGATTCTCCCGGGCAGCGTGCTCCCTAGGGAGCGACCAGCAGGACCTTCCCGATGTGTCCGCTGCCCTCCAGCACCCGGTGGCCCTCCGCCGCGTCGCTCATCGGCAGCTCACGGTCGACGACCGGGCGTACGTGGCCGGAGGCGATCAGCGGCCACACATGCTCGCGTACGGCCGCGACGATCGCCGCCTTCTCCCCCAGCGGACGGATGCGCAGCGAGGTCGCGGTGACGGCGGCGCGCTTGTTGAGGAGGGTGGCGATGTTCAGCTCGCCCTTGATGCCGCCCTGCATGCCGATGATCGCGAGCCGTCCGTTGACGGCGAGTGCCTTGACGTTGCGGTCCAGGTACTTGGCGCCCATGTTGTCGAGGATGACGTCGGCGCCCGCGCCGTCGGTGGCCCGCTTGATCTCCTCGACGAAGTCCTGCTCGCGGTAGTTGACCAGGATGTCCGCGCCCAGCTCGGCACAGAAGTCGAGCTTCTCCTTGGTGCCCGCCGTGACCGCCGCCCGCGCGCCGACGGCCTTCGCCAGCTGGATCGCCATGGTGCCGATACCGCTGGAGCCGCCGTGCACGAGCAGGGTCTCGGCGGGGCGGAGATGGGACACCATGAAGACGTTCGACCAGACGGTGCAGGTCACCTCGGGCAGCGCGGCGGCCTGCCTGAGGTCGATGCCCTCGGGCACCGGCAGCAGCTGCCCGGCCGGAACGGCGACCTTCTGCGCGTATCCGCCGCCCGAGAGCAGCGCGCACACCTCGTCGCCGACCGCCCACCCCGAGACACCGGGGCCGACCTCGACGATGCGGCCCGAGCACTCGAGACCCGGGTACGGGGACGCGCCGGGCGGCGGGCTGTAGAGGCCCTGGCGTTGCAGCAGGTCAGCACGGTTGACGGCGCTGGCCACCACCTCGACCAGCACTTCGCCCTGACCGGCCACCGGATCCGGGACCTCGTCCCACACCAGCGCCTCGGGCCCACCAGGTTCAGGAATCGTGATCGCGTACATGAGGGGGACGCTACCCCTCGCGGTAATGGGGATGCGCGGATCCTCCGGCAGAGGCACGGCGTAGGCAAAGGGACCGTAAAGTCAACGGGCTGTGGCGGCGGACGGCTGCGCGGACAGCGAAAACGGACAACTGCGCGAATTACTCGTACGGCGGGCGATGAGTTCGCGGCACGGCAGCGGTCTCCCCTTGCGTAGCCACGTACCCGGAAGGACACCGAGACATGAGCGCACTCAGCGCACCGAGCACACCGACATCCGGTCTGGCCATCGAGACCGCGGGTCTGGTGAAGACGTTCGGCGAAACCCGCGCCGTCGACGGCGTCGACCTCGCCGTACCCGCCGGCACGGTCTACGGCGTCCTCGGCCCGAACGGCGCCGGCAAGACCACCACCGTGAAGATGCTGGCGACCCTGCTGCGCCCCGACGGCGGCCAGGCGCACGTCTTCGGCCACGACGTCGTACAGGAGGCCAACCGGGTACGCGAAAGAGTCAGCCTCACCGGCCAGTACGCGTCCGTGGACGAGGATCTGACCGGCAACGAGAACCTGGTGCTGCTCGGCCGCCTCCTGGGGCACCACAAGCGGGCCGCGGCGATCCGCTCGGCCCAGCTCCTGGAAGCCTTCGGGCTGAGCGAGGCGGCGGGCAAGCAGGTCAAGCACTACTCGGGCGGCATGCGGCGCCGTATCGACATCGCCGCCTCCATCCTCAACACGCCCGACCTGCTCTTCCTCGACGAGCCGACCACCGGCCTCGATCCGCGCAGCCGCAACCAGGTGTGGGACATCGTGCGCGCGGTCGTCGCCCAGGGCACCACCGTGCTGCTCACCACGCAGTATCTGGACGAGGCCGACCAGTTGGCGTCCCGGATCGCGGTGATCGACAAGGGCAAGGTGATCGCCGAGGGGACGAAGGGCGAGCTGAAGGCGTCCGTCGGCGCCGGTTCCGTACATCTGCGGCTGCGTGATCCGGCGCAGCGCCCGCAGGCTCAGGAGGTGCTGCGCCTGGCCCTGGACGTCGAGGTTCAACTGGAGCCGGACCCGGTGGCGCTGACGGCCCGGGTCGGTGCGGGCGCCGCCAATGGGCGGGGCGCGGCGGAACAGGCCGCGCGGGCGCTCGCAGAGCTGGCCCGCACCGGCGTGATCGTCGACAACTTCTCGCTGGGCCAGCCCAGCCTGGACGAGGTCTTCCTCGCCCTCACCGGGCATGTGCCCGACCCCGAGGCTCCCGCGGCCGACGACACCATGGACAAGGAGGCGGCGGTATGAGTACCGCGACGACCACGGAAAGCCAGGATCTCGCCCCCGTCAGCGCCGAGTCGCTGGCCGAGCTCCTCATCAGCAAGGACCGTCCGCCGCGGCCCAGTGCCCTGTCGGCGTCGCTGACCTTCGGCTGGCGGGCGATCCTCAAGATCAAGCACGTGCCGGAGCAGCTCTTCGACGTCACCGCGTTCCCGATCATGATGGTGCTGATGTACACGTACCTCTTCGGCGGGGCCCTGGCCGGATCGCCCAAGGAGTACATCCAGTTCCTGCTGCCGGGCATCCTGGTGATGTCGGTCGTGATGATCACGATGTACACGGGTGTCTCGGTCAACACGGACATCGAGAAGGGCGTCTTCGACCGCTTCCGTACGCTGCCGATCTGGCGGCCGTCGGTGATGGTCGGCTATCTCCTCGGCGACGCCCTGCGCTACACGATGGCCTCGGCGGTGATGCTCGTCGTCGGCGTGATCCTCGGCTACCGTCCCGACGGCGGGGTCCTCGGCGTACTCGCCGGGATCGCGCTTCTGCTGGTCTTCTCGTTCGCGTTCTCGTGGATCTGGACCATGTTCGGACTGCTGCTGCGCACCGAGAAGTCGGTGATGGGCGTCAGCATGATGGTGATCTTCCCGCTGACCTTCCTCTCGAACGTCTTCGTCGACCCGAAGACCATGCCCGGCTGGCTCCAGGCCTTCGTCAACAACAGCCCGATCACCCACGTGTCGTCCGCGGTGCGCGGCTTGATGGCCGGCGACTGGCCGGCCGCGGAGGTCGCCTGGTCACTGGGCTGGGCAGGACTCCTCGTCCTCGTCTTCGGACCGATCACGATGCGCCTGTACAACCGCAAGTGACCGCAAGCACAGGCGATTGCCGGGGCCGGCGGTGGTGCGTGCGCAGGCAACCGCGAGGACCTGCGCCGGTCCGTGCGCAGGTAACCGCCAGTGCCCGTCGGCCTAGTCCGTACGGAGTCGATGGGCGTCGGGTGCCACATGAGTACCCGGCGTCACCCGCACGATCGTGATGAGCCGGTCCGTCAACTGCAGTGTCCCGACGGCCGGATCGTCGTATCCGAGCACCCGATGCCCTCGTACGACACTCACCACCAGGTCCTCCGTCTCCCGTACACCCTTGCCGACCTCGGCCTTTATGACCGGCCGCTCCACGATGTCGAGGCCGCTGCCCTGCTGGATGAGGTCCTCCATGACCATGCCCGCGGCGGGGCTGAGCACGGAGAGCCCGAGCAGCCGCCCGGCCGCACTGGCGCTGGTGATCACGGCATCGGCGCCGGACTGGCGCAGCAGCGGCGCGTTCTCCTCCTCCCGCACCGCGGCGACGATCTTCGCCCCGCTGTTGAGCTGCCGTGCGGTCAGCGTGACCAGCACGGCCGTGTCGTCCCGCTGGGTGGCGATGATGATCTGCCGGGCCTTGCGCACCTCGGCCCGATCCAGCACCTCGCTGCGCGTCGCGTCCCCTATGACCCCCGCGTATCCGTCGGCCGTCGCTGCGTCGACCACCTTGGAGTTGGGGTCGACGACCACGACCTGCTCCTTCTTCAACCCGGTCGCACAGACGGTCTCGATGGCCGACCGCCCTTTGGTACCGAAGCCGACAACGACGGTGTGATCTCGCAAGGCCGCCCTCCAGCGGTTCTGCCGCCATTCCTCACGCGTGCGTTCCGTGAGGACTTCGAGCGTGGTGCCGACCAGGATGATCAGGAACAGCACGCGCAGTGGCGTGATGACGAAGATGTTGGTGAGCCGGGCGCCGTCGCTGACCGGGGTGATGTCGCCGTATCCGGTGGTGGAGAGAGTGACGGTCGCGTAGTAGAAGGCGTCGAGCAGATCGACGGCGCCGTCCGAGTTGTCGGTGTAGCCGTCACGGTCGACCCACACGATGAACGCGGTGGCGGCGAGCACCAGCAGGGCCATCGCCACGCGCTTGCCGACCTGGCGGATCGGACGTTCCACCATGTTCTTCGGGAGTTTCACTCGATGGGTCACGAGGTGTTCGTCCGCCTGGCGGGCAATCGCGTCATGGCCCGGTTGTTTCACGTGAAACACACCCCGATGCCTGCCGCGGCCCACGGCAGGTCGAGGAGCTCCAACTCCTGACCCGCGCGGGCACCGCCCGGCGGTACGACCGCGAGGGCATCCGCCGCCGCGATGCCACGCAGCATCGCGGGGCCGTTGTAGTGCAGCGGCACGGCCCGGTCGGCACGCAGAACGACGGGAACCAACCGGGTGTCGTACGGGTGCCCGTGCACGGCTTCCGTGAGGGGCAGCGTGTACGACTCCGCCGCCGCACGTCCGGCGAGGATGCGCAGCAGGGGCTCGGCGAGCGTCAGCAGCCCGGAGACGGCCGCCAGGGGGTTGCCCGGCAGGCCGACGAGGTACTGGTTCTGCTTGATGCGGGCCAGCAGCATGGGGTGGCCGGGGCGCACCTTGACGCCGTCGATGAGGAGTTCGGCGTCCATGCGCCGCAGCGTGGGGTGGACATGGTCGACGGGACCGGCCGCAGTGCCGCCGGTGGTGATGATCAGGTCGGCTTCGGAGCCGGTAATGGTCCGGTGCAGGGCCTTGGCGTCGTCACCGAGCCTGCGCGTCGCGATGACCTCGGCGCCGATCGCGCGAAGCCAGGGCGGCAGCATCGGGCCGAGAGCGTCCCGGATCAGCCCTTCCTTGGGCAGCCCCTCGGTGAGCAACTCGTCGCCGAGTACGAGGACTTCGACGCGGGGGCGGGGGATGACGGCAAGCGTGTCGTACCCCGCGGCCGCGGCGAGACCCAGCACGGCGGGCGTGACCAGTGCGCCGACCGGCAGGAGTTGGTCACCGCTGCGGCATTCCTGGCCGCGCGGCCGAATGTCCTGCCCATGCGTGACGCTGGAGATCGCCCCTGCCCGGGCGGAGCCGGAAGCCTGGGGGAGGGCCGCGTGCAGCCGCCCCTTGTCGTCGATACGCCCGTGCTCACTGCGCAGTACTGCGGTGGCGTCCTGCGGGACACGCGCCCCGGTGGCGATCCGCACCGCCTCGCCGTCGGTGAGCGCCGCGGGCTGCGCGTGCCCGGCGAGCACACCTCCTTCGCGCACGTCCCAGGGGCCGGGCCCGGCGACCGCCCACCCGTCCATCGCCGAGGTGTCGAAGGAGGGGAGGTCCGAGAGCGCGGTGAGGGGGGCGGCGATGACCAGGCCGAGGGAGGAGTCCAGGGGTACGGAGACGGGGGTGGGGCGGGGGAGGGCACGGGCGGCTCGCTCGGCGGTGGTGCGGGCCTGCGGCCAGGGGGTGGCTTCGTGACGTACGCCGTGACCGCTGCCGCCGTGGCCGCTGGGGTGATCTCCGTGGCCGCTGTTGGCGGCGTGCGTGTGGGGCTCGCCCTGTGGGGTGGGCCCGGGGGTGGCGGACGCGCCGGAGCGGTCCCCGGCGGCACTGTCCCCGGCGCCCGGCCCGCCCGAGGCGCGGGCGCTGCCCTCCTTGACCAGCGCCAGCACTTCCTCCACGTCGAAGTCGTCGAGGCCGTCGGCGTCGTGGCTGTCCCGGGTGCCGCGCGCGGCGGTCATCCGGCGTCCGGCCGGGCGTCGGAACCCGCACCGGGGCCGGATGCGGGACCTTCAGCGGGACCGGTCTCCGGCTTGGCGTCGGCGGCGGCGTCCTCCTCGGCCCAGCGGAGCGCCAGTGCGGCGGCCTTGCGGGAGGCTTCGGCCACCGCTTCGGGTCCTCCCCCGGCGCGCGCGGCCGCGTAGCCCACGAGGAACGTGGTCAGCGGCGCGGCAGGCCGGGCCACACCGTGTGCGGCGTCGCGGGCCAGGTCGAGCAGGACGCCGGTGTCGACGTCCAGATCGATGCCCAATTCGTCCTTGACTGCGGAAATCCATTCATCCAACACGTGCCCATGCTCCCTGATACGTGCCCGGGCGGCGGCGATGTCGTCCCAGGTGTCGCAGTCGAAGGACGCGACGGGGTCGGAGATTCGGAGGAGATCGAGCGCGGCGGTGAGCCGCCGGAGCGGCAGCCCGGCCAGACCGCCGCCTGTGGCGGAGTCGCCGAGGGCTGCGGAGGCAGCGGAACCGCCGGCGGCCCCGGCAGCGGCGGAAGCGCTGACGTCTGCGGCGGTGGAGGACCCGTTGATGGACCCGGCGGCGAGTGAGTGCAGTTCCCGCCGCAGCGCCGGCACTCGATACGCGGCCACGAGCGGCTGGTCCCTGCCCTCGGGGTCGACGAGCAGGACGCCGTCGGGGCCGCTCGGTTTCCCTTCGGCGTCCACCGGGTCGGTGCTGCTCAGTTGGAGGGCCTCCACCAGTCGCCGTACCGTCTCCGCCTCCAGGAACGGCAGGTCGGCGGAGAGCACGACGACGTACTCCGCGGTGGCGTGCCGCAGCCCGGCGCCGAGCGCGGCGAGCGGTCCCCCACCAGACGGGTTCTCCCGGGCCCACACCACGGGACGGGCGGTGGGCCGTGGTTCGGCCACCACCACCGTGGTGGCGGCACCGGCGCAGGCGGCAAGCACCCGGTCCAGCAGCGCGCGGCCGCCCACCCGCACCGCGGGTTTGTCCACCCCGCCGAGCCGCCGCGCGGCGCCTCCGGCGAGCACGACGGCGTCGTACGGGAGACCGGCGCCGGGGTCGCCCGGGGCCTCGTACGCGTTCATCCCCCGAGTATGAGCGCCCGAAGGATCATTGCCACCCCCTGGGCAGCATGTGGACAGCGGCAGTCACAACGTCCGCAGCAGCACCGCCGGCTGTTCCACGCAGTCCGCCACATAGCGCAGGAAACCGCCCGCCGTGCCGCCGTCGCACACCCGGTGGTCGAAGCTGAGGGAGAGCTGCACGACCTGCCGCACCGCCAGTTCGCCCTGGTGCACCCAGGGTTTGGGGGCGATCCGGCCGACGCCCAGCATGGCCGCCTCGGGGTGGTTGATGATCGGCGTGGAGCCGTCGACCCCGAAAACCCCGTAGTTGTTCAAGGTGAAGGTGCCGCCCGTGAGGTCCCTGGGGGTCAGTGTCCCGGTCCGCGCGGCCTCGGTCAGCCGCGCGAACTCCGCGCTCAGCGACTCCGCGTCGCGGGCGTGTGCGTCCCGTACGACGGGTACGAGGAGCCCCCGCTCGGTCTGCGCCGCGAAACCCAGGTGGATCTGGTCGAGTTGGACGACCTCGCGGGCGTCCATGTCGACCGTCGAGTTCAGCTCCGGGTGGCGGGCCAGCGCCGCCGTGCAGATCCGGGCGAGCAGGGCCAGGAGGGAGATCTTCGGGCCACCGGCGGAATTCATCGCCACGCGGGCGTGCATGAGTTCCGTGGCGTCGGCGTCCACCCAGCAGGTCGCGTCGGGAATCTCGCGACGGCTGCGGGAGAGCTTGTCGGCGACGATTCCGCGGATGCCCCGCAGGGGGATGCGGGTGCCGTTCGGGGCGGCGGCGGGAGCGGCCCCGGTCGCCGGCCGGGACTGAAACTGAGGTGCGCCCATGGGCGCGACAGGCCCGTGGCCGACGGCCGGTGCCCGGAGGGGTTCCGCGGCAACGGGCACCCGTACGTGACCGGTTGCCGCCGCGCGCAGCGCGTACTCGACGTCCGCCCGCAGGATCAGCCCGTCGGGCCCCGAGCCCTCCAACTCGCGCAGATCCACGCCGTTCTCCCGCGCAAGCCGCCGTACGAGCGGAGAGATGACCGGCACGGGCCCGTCCCCGTACACCGCGACGCCACCGTGATCAGCGTGATTGCCGTGATCACCGCGTGTCCGGTGTTCGCTGTGATTGCCGTGATCGCCATCGGCCGGGCGGCCGCGGACATCCGAGCCCGCGCCATACCGGCCGTCGGGATCCGTGTGGTCCCCGTCTCCCGAACGCACGGCCGACTGACGGCCTGCCGCACGCACCTCGTCAGGGGCGGCCACCGCAGCGTCCGCGGCCACCGAGACACCCGGCGCCGGTCGCCCCTCGGCACGCGCGCCGCCCGTCAGACCGGTGACCCCCGGCGGTGGCACCCTCCTGCGCCGCGCAGGAGGCGCCCCGGTGCCATAACCGACGAGCACGCTCCCGGACCCCTCGTCGGCCTCGTCACCCTCGCCGGAGGCAGCCGCACCCACGGCGACCGTCAACAGGGGGGCACCCACGGGCAGTTCCCCACCCTCCTCGCCGAACCGGGCGGTGACCACACCCCCGTACGGACAAGGGACGTCGACCATCGCCTTGGCGGTCTCGACCTCGACGACCAGTTGGTCGACGGCGACGACCTCGCCGACCTCGACCAGCCAGCGGACGATCAAGGCCTCGGTGAGTCCCTCACCGAGGTCGGGAAGCCTGAACTCCAACACTTGGGCCATCAGCTCTCCGCCTCCCATTGCAGACGCCCCACGGCGTCCAGGATCCGGTCGACGCCAGGCAGGTGGTGCCGCTCCAGCATCGGCGGCGGATACGGGATGTCGAACCCGGCCACGCGCAGCACCGGCGCCTCCAGATGATGGAAGCAGCGCTCGGTGATCCGCGCAGCGATTTCCCCGCCAGGTCCGCCATACCCACCCGACTCGTGTACGACGACCGCGCGCCCGGTCCGCCGTACCGAAGCCGACACCGTCTCGTCGTCGAACGGCACCAGGGAGCGCAGATCGACGACTTCCAGGTCCCAGCCCTCCGCCCGCGCCGCCTCGGCGGCTTCGAGACAGACGGGCACGGACGGCCCGTACGTGACGAGCGTGGCGCTCCGGCCGGAGCGCCGCACCATCGCGCGGCCTATCGGTTGAACGGTCGACGGCTCGTCCGGGTTCCAGGAATCCTTCGACCAGTACAGCCGCTTGGGCTCCAGGAAGACGACCGGGTCGTCGGAGGCGATGGCGGCGCGCAGCAGGCCGTAGGCGTCGGCGACCGTCGCGGGCGTGACGACATGGAGCCCCGGAGTCGCCATGTAGTACGCCTCGGAGGAGTCGCTGTGGTGCTCGACGCCGCCGATGCCGCCGCCGTACGGGACGCGGATGGTGATCGGCAGCGCCATCGCGCCCCGGGTGCGGTTGCGCATCTTCGCGACATGGCTGATCAGCTGTTCGAACGCCGGGTAGGCGAACGCGTCGAACTGCATCTCCACGACCGGCCGCAGCCCGTACATGGCCATGCCGACGGCCGTCCCGAGGATGCCCGCCTCGGCCAGCGGTGTGTCCGTGACACGGTCCTCGCCGAACTCCTTGGCGAGCCCGTCGGTGACCCGGAAGACGCCGCCGAGGGTGCCGACGTCCTCACCCATGACATGGACGGTGGGGTCGGCGGCCATGGCGTCGCGCAGCGCGCGCCCGAGGGCCTGCGCCATGGTGGCCGGTTTCAGGGCAACGGTCGTCATCGCCCGGCTCCTTCTGGCCCGTGGGCCTCCGCCGCCAGTTCCGCGCGCAACAGCGCCTCCTGTTCACGCAGTTGCGGTGTGGGCTCGGCATACACATGGGCGAACAGATCCATAGGGTCGAGCACCGGGTCCTGGTTCATGCGCGCCCGCAGGTCCGCGGCCATCGTCTCGGCGCCCTCGCGCGCGGAACGCCGCGCGTCCTCGTCGAGCAGCCCGCGCTCGGTCAACTCGCGCTCCAGGAGCGCGATCGGGTCGTGCGCACGCCAGGTCTCCACCTCGGAGTCACCGCGGTAACGGGTGGCGTCGTCGGCGTTGGTGTGGGCGTCGATGCGGTAGGTCACGGCCTCGACGAGGGTCGGGCCGCCCCCCGCGCGCGCACGGAGGACGGCTTCGCTCAGCACCTCGTGCACGGCCGCCGCGTCGTTGCCGTCGACCAGACGGCCCGGCATCCCGTAGCCGACGGCCTTGTGGGCCAGCGACGGGGCGGCGGTCTGCTTGGCGAGCGGTACGGAGATGGCGAAACCGTTGTTCTGGACGAGGAAGACGACCGGGGCCTGCCAGACGGCGGCGAAGTTCAGCGCCTCGTGGAAGTCGCCCTCACTGGTGCCGCCGTCGCCGACCATCGCCAGCGCGACCACGTCGTCGCCCTTGAGGCGGGCGGCATGCGCGAGGCCCACGGCGTGCGGGAGCTGGGTCGCCAGCGGGGTGCACAGGGGCGCGATCCGGAACTCGCGGGGGTCGTAGCCGGTGTGCCGGTCGCCGCGCAGGAGGGTGAGCGCCTGGACGGGGTCGAGGCCGCGGGCGACGGCGGCGAGGGTGTCGCGGTAGCTGGGAAAGAGCCAGTCGCGGTCCTCCAGGGCGAGTGCCGCGGCGACCTCACAGGCCTCCTGGCCGGTGCTGGAGGGGTAGACGGCGAGGCGGCCCTGCTTGGTGAGGGCGGTGGCCTGCGTGTTGTAGCGGCGGCCGCGCACCAGTTCCGCGTACAGACGGCGCAACAGACCCGGGTCGACCTGCGCGGCTGCGTCGGTGCCGAGCACGCGGTACGGCAGTGCGTCGGGCAGCAGCGGCGCGGGGTCGGTGCGGGGCTGCCAGGCGGGCGGCGGGGTTGGCCGGTAAGCGCCTCGCTGCTCCATGACCGTCATAACGGCACCTCCTCGTGGGAGACGGCTCCGGACGCGTCACGGTTGTGATGCGCCTCACCTACCGATTGTTCGGTCGTCGGCACATTTTGGCTACAGACCCCTGCAAGCTGTGGACAAACGGTTCTGCACAACCTGAGATGGACGCAGTACGTCCATGATAGGGAAGCGGGGGGACATGGCACCTGAACAAATGGCCGAGCCGCCGGAGGCCGGCCCCGCCCTCCCGCCTGCCCGCCCGCTCGACGCCATAGATCAGGACATCCTCCAGATGCTCCAGGCGGACGGCCGCGCCTCGATAAGGTCCGTGGCCGAACGCGTCCATGTGTCGCGGGCCAACGCCTACGCGCGTATCAACCGCCTCATCGAGGACGGCGTGATCCGCGGCTTCGGGGCACGTGTGGATCACGAACGCGCCGGTCAGGGCACCTCGGCGTACATCACCCTGAAGATCGTGCAGAACTCCTGGCGCACGGTCCGCGAACAGCTGAGGGTGCTCCCGGGGGCCTCCCACATCGCCCTGGTGGGCGGCGATTTCGACGTACTCCTTCTGGTGCACACCCCGGACAACAAGGCGCTACGGGAACTGGTTCTCACCCGCCTCCAGGCCATCCCGGAGGTCCTCAGCACCCGGACACTGCTGGTGTTCGAGGAGGAGGACCTGGAGCCACAGTCCTGAACGCCCCGGTGCCCGGCGACTCCCCGGCGACCGGGGAGTTCAGGACTCGCTGCGCGTCCCGGCGTGCTGGGCTTTCAGGACTCGCTGCGCGCCCGGGCGGCTTGGGCTTCAGGACTCGCTGCGCGCCCGGGCGGCTTGGGCTTCAGGACTCGCTGCGCAGCCCTCCGAAGACCAGCTGGGCGACGGCGTCGGCCACTTCCCGCTCGTTCATGCCCCGCCCGTCGGGCCGGTACCACTCCACGATCGAGTTGATCATCCCGAACACCAGCCGGGTCGCGAGCCGGACCTCCACGTCACCGCGTACGTCACCGTCCGCAGCCGCCGCTTTGAGCAGCTCGGCCACCTGGTGGTCGAAGTCGCGGCGCCGCTCCAGGGCCCAGCGCTCGGTGTCCGTGTTGCCACGCACCCGCAGCAGCAGCGTCACGTACGGCAGCTCGGCGGTGAGTACCTCGACCATGCGCCGCACGACGTACTCCAGGCGCTCCACGGCACGCCCCACGCGCGCGTGCTCCTCGTCGAGGATCCTGAAGAGGCCGTCCAGGGCACGGCTGACGGCCCTGCGCAGCAGCTCCTCCTTGCCGGCGACGTGGTGGTATATCGACGACTTGGAGATGCCCGCCGCCCTGGAGAGGTGCTCCATGGAGGTGCCGTCGTAGCCGCGCTCGTTGAAGACCTGGACGGCGACGGAGAGCAGGGTCTCCGGGGTGTAGGTGTCCCGCTTGGCGGTGGTCATGAGGTGCCCTCCCGCTTCTCGGCGGTGTGTCCGTGACGGTACAGCGCGAGTGAGGGTGCGTACCGGCCGGAGGGTTCGCGCAGATGCAGCTCCTCCAGGAGGTCGTGCGCCCAGGTCCTGCCGAGCCTGCGGCTCCATTCGAAGGGACCGAGGGGATAGTTCACCCCGAGCCGCATGGCGGTGTCGATGTCCTCCTCGGTCGCCACTCCCTTGGCGACGGCATCGTGCGCCAGGTCGACGATCCGGGCCACGGTCCGGGCGACGATCATGCCCGGCGCGTCACCGATGACACTGACGTCCTTGCCCAGTGCCTGGAAGAGGCCGATGGCTTCCGCGAGTGTCTGGGGAGCGGTGTCCTGGCAGGCCGAGACGGCGATGCGGGTCGCCTTGCGGTAGTCGAGCGCCAGGTCGAAGTAGACGACGTCACGGAACTCGACCGAGGTCTGGCCGTCGGCGAGGACCAGCTGGCCGCCACTGGGCAGCATCAGCCGCGTGCCATGGTCCTCCTCGTCCTCGCGGACCTGGATGCCCGCCTCGCGGATCAGCGCGAGAAGCCCGGCCGCCGGGCCCAGGTCGCCCTCGACGGCGACGTACGCGGGCGGCTGGGCCCTCTCCGCGGTGTGCGGCTCGGGACGCTCGGCGCCGTCCCCGTAGTCGTACCAGCCCTGCCCCGTCTTGCGGCCGTGGTTACCGGACTCCACGAGCCGGCGCTGGGCGAGCGAGGGGGTGAACCGCACGTCCTGGAAGAAGGCCTGCCACACGGAGTGGGTGACGGACTCGTTGACGTCCTGCCCGATGAGGTCGGAGAGTTCGAAGGCGCCCATCCGGAAGCCGCCGGATTCGCGCAGCACCGCGTCGATGGTGGCCGGGTCGGCGGCCTGCGACTCGTACACCGCGAAGGCCTCGGCGTAGAAGGGCCGCGCGATGCGGTTGACGATGAACCCGGGGGTGTCGGCGCAGGCGACCGGGGTCTTCCCCCAGGCGCGTGCCGTCTCGTACGCGCGCGTGGCCGACGAGAAGTCGCTCGCATACCCGGAGACGACCTCCACGAGGGGCAGGAGCGGCGCCGGGTTGAAGAAGTGCAGTCCGACGAGCCGGCCAGGGTTGCGCAGGGCGCCGGCGATGGCCGTGACGGACAGGGACGAGGTGTTGGTGGCGAGCAGGCAGTCGGCGTCGACGATTTCCTCGATGTCGCGGAACAGCTGCTGTTTCACCTTGAGTTGTTCGGCGACCGCCTCGATGACGAGCACACAGTCCGCGAGGTCGGAGAGATCCTGCGCCGGTCGCAGCCGGGCACGTGCGGCGTCCCGGTCGGCGCCGCTGAGCCGGTCCTTCTCGACCAGCCGGTCCAGGCGTGCGCCGATCGCCCCGGCCGCGGCTTCGGCACGCCCCGGCACGGCGTCGTGGAGCCGCACGAGGTGGCCCGCGACCAGCGCGACCTGGGCGATGCCCTGGCCCATGGTGCCGCTGCCGACGACGGCCACCGGGCCGCTGAGGTCGAGTGCTGTCATGCTCGCGATCCTCCCGCACAGGGTTTTCCACAGATGCGGCGGACCCTCTTGTCCCGACCGATCGTTCGGTTACTCTAGCTGTGAGTACCCGCCCAACGCCCACCACCACCCTGACAGAGGCGCCGGGCGCCGCACCTTTTCCGTAATCCTGCCCAGATCACCAGCTCGACGAAGAGCTGCTTCGAGGAGGAGTTGGTCCCCCGATGGCCGCCGAACTCACCGCGCACCAGCTGATCACCCAGCACCGGCCCACCCTCGACCAGGCGCTGGAAGCGATCCGCACGCGCGCGTACTGGTCCCCCCACCCCGAACACCCCAAGGCGTACGGCGAGCACGGCAGCCTGGGCATGGCGGAGGGCAAGGCCGCCTTCGACGCCCTCCTGGGCACCCGCCTCGACCTCGGCCAGCCCGGCACCGACGACTGGGTGGGCGGCGAGGTCTCGCCGTACGGCATCGAGCTGGGTGTCACCTACCCGCACGCGGACGTCGACATTCTGCTGCCCGCCATGCGCGCAGGGCAGCGCGCGTGGCGCGACGCGGGCGCGGAGGCGCGTGCCGCGGTCTGTCTGGAGATCCTCAAGCGGATCAGCGACCGCACCCACGAGTTCGCGCACGCGGTCATGCACACCAGCGGCCAGGCCTTCATGATGGCGTTCCAGGCGGGCGGTCCGCACGCACAGGACCGCGGCCTGGAGGCGGTGGCATACGCGTACGTGGAGCAGGTCCGCACGCCGGACAGCACGGAGTGGGTCAAACCCCAGGGCAAGCGGGACCCGCTCACCCTGACCAAGCAGTTCACGCCCGTGCCGCGCGGCACCGCCCTCCTGATCGGCTGCAACACCTTCCCGACGTGGAACGGCTATCCGGGTCTGTTCGCCTCCCTCGCCACCGGCAACGCCGTGCTCGTGAAGCCCCACCCGCGCGCGGTGCTGCCGCTCGCGCTCACCGTCCAGGTGGCCCGCGAGGTGCTCGCCGAGGCCGGCTTCGACCCGAACCTGGTGGCACTGGCCGCGGAGCGCCCCGGGGAGGGCATCGCCAAGACCCTCGCCCTGCGGCCCGAGATCCGGATCATCGACTACACCGGGTCCACCGCGTTCGGCGACTGGCTGGAGACCAACGCCCGCCAGGCGCAGGTCTACACGGAGAAGGCCGGCGTCAACACGGTGATCGTGGAGTCGACGGACAACTACAAGGGCATGCTGTCCAACCTGGCCTTCTCCCTGTCCCTGTACAGCGGCCAGATGTGCACCACCCCGCAGAACCTGCTGATCCCGCGCGACGGCATCACCACGGACGAGGGCCCCAAGTCCTACGACGGGGTGGTCGCCGACCTCGCCAAGTCGGTCGGCGCTCTCCTGGGCGACGACGCCCGCGCCAACGCGCTCCTCGGAGCCATCGTGAACCCCGACGTGAAGAGCCGCCTGGAAGCCGCTTCCGGCCTCGGCGAAGTCGCGCTCCCCTCACGGGAGATCAGCAACCCGGAGTTCCCGGACGCGGTCGTCCGTACACCGGTGATCGTGAAACTCGACGGCACCAAGCCCGACGACGAGGCCGCCTACTTGAACGAGTGCTTCGGCCCCGTCTCCTTCGCCGTCGCGGTCGACTCGGCCACGGACGCGGTGGAGCTGCTGCGCCGCACGATCCGCGACAAGGGCGCGATGACGGTCGGCGCGTACACGAGCTCGGAGGAGTTCGAGGAGGCCGTGCGGGAGGTCTGCCTGGAGGAGTGCGCCCAGCTCTCCCTGAACCTCACGGGCGGGGTGTACGTCAACCAGACGGCCGCGTTCTCCGACTTCCACGGCTCGGGCGGCAACCCGGCGGCCAACGCGGCCCTGTCCGACGGGGCGTTCGTCGCCAACCGTTTCCGCGTGGTGGAGGTACGCCGGGACTCCTGAGGCCTGTCTGACCATTGCCGTCGTCGCCCGGAGTCGCGGGGCAGACGGAGATGGTCGGACACCCCGTCCCTCAGGCCGTCGCGCCCCCGGTCGCACTCCAGTGGAACAGCGTCATCGCCACACTGGTCGCGAGGTTGTAGCTGGAGACCTGGGGGCGCATCGGCAGGGACACCAAGTGGTCGGTGCGGGCACGGAGTTCCGCGGACAGGCCGCTGCGCTCGGAGCCGAAGGCAAGGACGGCGTCGTCGGGGAGCTTGAGCCCCCGGATGTCCTCGCCCTCCGGATCCAGGGCGAACACCGGGCCCGGCGGCAGCTCGTCCACCGTCAGCCGTTCCACAGCGGTCGCGAAGTGCAGGCCCGCCCCGCCGCGTACGACGGTGGGATGCCAGGGGTCGAGCGAGCCCGTCGTGACCACCCCGGTCGCGCCGAAGCCCGCAGCGAGCCGGATCACGGCCCCCGCGTTGCCCAGGTTGCGGGGGTTGTCGAGGACCACGACGGGCGTGCGCCGGGGCATCTTGGCCAGCAGCTCCAGATGGGCCGCCCGGGACGGACGTACGGCCAGAGCGGCCACCGAAGTGGGGTGCGGACGCGGCACCAGGGCCTTCAGCGTCGCCTCCGGGACCTCCACCAACAGCCCGTCGACGGCGGCCCGTACGTCAGGAGCCAGGTCGTCGGCCAGCGCGAGCGCCGCCTGCCGGTCGGTCGTGACGGCCACCGGGATACGGGCCTGGAAGCGCACCGCGTGCTTGAGGGCGTGGAAGCCGTCGAGCAGGACGGAACCCTCGGCGAGCCGGTGCCAGGCCCGCACGGCCTCCAGGGGGTCTCTTACGCCGTCCGCTCCGAGGCCGCTGTCGGGGTCGTTCATGCTCTGAAGCCTACGTGCGTGGGCTCGGCCGGATCCGGGGCGCTCGGCGGCTGTTCGCGCGGACCCGGCAGAATACGACCGCCGCCGCTGCCCGAAAACAGCCCTCCACGCGCGCGCGTGACCCATCCGCCCAGGCGCCGCAGGAACGACGTCGGCAGGAACACCGCATCGGCGGCGATCATCGCGAGCGAGAAGAAGGGCAGCCCGAGGACCACGGCGATCACCGCGTGCTCGGTCATCATGGCCACGAGCAGGATGTTCTTGATCCGCCGGTTGAACAGGGTGAAGGGGAAGGCGACCTGGGCGATCACCGTCCCGTACGTCACCAGCATCACGATCGTGCCGTACCCCGACAGCAGGTCGGACAGGGCCGGCCAGGGCGAGAAGTAGTCCAGGTGGAGCGGGTAGTAGACCGCGGTGCCGTCCTGCCAGCGCGAGCCCTGGATCTTGTACCAGCCGGCGGTCGCGTAGATCAGACAGGCCTCGGCCATGATCACGAAAAGGGCCGCGTTGTGCACGAGCTTGGCGACGACGTCCAGCAGGACCCGGGGCTCGGCGCTGCGCACGCGGCCGACGACGACCCACCACAGGGCCTGCGCCGCCCACAGCCCCCAGAAGACCACCAGCCAGCCCGCGCTGAGCCGTCCCGCGAGCGTCGGCGCCGCCAGCGCGAGGCCGAGCACCCCCCACAGGACCGGGCCGACCCGGTCGGGCCCGAACCGCTCTCCACGCGCGCGTGCCTCCCGTCCGAGCCGCGCCCGCCGCGCGTCCAGCGACCACACCT
Organism: Streptomyces sp. NPDC058470; assembly: GCF_042721055.1. Classification (NCBI taxonomy): domain Bacteria; kingdom Bacillati; phylum Actinomycetota; class Actinomycetes; order Kitasatosporales; family Streptomycetaceae; genus Streptomyces; species Streptomyces sp. NPDC058470. The sequence goes on along the minus strand of NZ_JBHXMF010000007.1, from coordinate 49,147 downwards.
GGCCGCAACGCGTGAACACCAGGTAGATCGCCATCAGGTGGATGACGTTGTCGCCGCCGTCGCCCATGAACACGCTGCGGTTCTGCAGCGAGAGCACACCCACCATGAACAGGACGGACGCCGCGCGGGTCCGCCAGCCCAGCAGGAGTAGCAGACTCGACAGGACGGCGAGGGCGTAGACGATCTCGAACCAGATCTGGCTGTCGGACCACATCAGGATCGTGAAGGCGTGGTTGGTCGCGATGAGCTGCTGGGCCATGTCCCAGCTCCACGGCGCGTCAGGCCCGTACATCTCCTGCCGGTGCGGAAACTCGCGCAGCAGGAACAGCAGCCAGGTCGCGGCGAACCCGATACGGACCACAGCGGTCTGGTACGGGCCGAGGGCCGCCTCGGTGACCCGGGTGATGCCACGCGCGAGCGACAGGGAAAAGGTGTTCATCGGGCGCTCGCCTCCGCCGTCTCCTGCTGCAGGTCGGCCTCGGGGACGGACCACCAGGGCAGTTCGCGGACCACGGGTTTGCCGGACACCTGCTCCTCGCTCCATTTGGGGGGCGCCACGCTGGTCGTCAGTGAGCGGACCTGGACGCTCTCGACGACCGCGTCCTTGCCGCCGGCGTCCAGCCGGTCCAGGCGCAGCACGACGATCCGGCGCAGATAGCGCTCGGAAAGGTCACCGCGCAGGCCCGTCGGGCGGTTCTCGCCATCATGGCTGCCGACGTAGAAGTCCCAGGACCGGCGTAGTTCGTTCTGCTGGGTGTGGCTCGGCAGCAGGTTTCCGTCGATGGCGGCGCCGTCCAGCGCGGACAGGTCGTACCAGCCGGTCTCCTGGCTGGTGCCGTCCGACGTACGGACCTGGGCACGGACCTGGACGGCGATGTTCTGCTGCAAGGGGTTGGGCGCGAACAGCTTCCAGTTCTGTTCGAACTCCGGGTAGATCCACTCCTCGATCGCCCGCCCATGCTGCTTGGTGACGGTGTTCGAGGGCGCGAGGTGCAGGAACACCATCCCCAGGTGCACACAGGCGGTGAGCGCGACGATCGCGAGGGCGAAGGCGGCGGCGATCTGGTAGCCGACGGAGAGGGCGGCTATCCCTGCGGGGGCGGGGATGGGCGGGGCGGCTTCCGCGGTGGAGGGGCGGACGGATGTGGGGTGCGTGGGGCGCGGCTCGTGGGCTGCGCCTGCCGGCGTCCCGTGGACGGGCGGCTGCTGATCGACGGGCAGCTGCTGACCGACGAGACCGTCGGGCACTTTCGGCCCCCCGGAAGCGTTTGGCAGGTCAGAGGCGCTCGGGCTCGACACGGCGGGCGCGTCGGGGTTCTCGGGTGCGCCGGGGTTTTCGCGTACGGCGGCGGTGTCCGGCGCGCTGGGGTCGTCGGACCCGCTGGGGTCGTCGGACCCGCTGAGATGGTCGGGTGCGCTGGGGTCGTCGCGCCTGTCAGGCGCGGGCCCATCGGGCGCGTCCGGACCGTGCCGGCCGTTCGAGCCCTCGTCGTACGCGTCCATTCCGCCCCTATCCCCGATCCGTTCGCACTCCTCGCCGCCGAGACCGCGCGGCGTGGTCGTGCCGCGCGCGTGCCCCACGCTGCGGCGTTCGCACGGGAACGGTACTCAGACCGGATCGCCCGGCACAGCCTCAGGAGCCACAGCGGCCACCTCTGCGGCCAGGAGGTTATCCACAGCGGTTGACACCTTACGGCGACTCGTCCCACCATTGGATCGAGCTGGACAACCGACCGGTCGGTTGGGAATGAGGGATCGCGGGGGCCCTCATGGCGACAGCGGCAGCGGCACCACACGGCCCACACGCAGGCGCAGGCGGCGGACTCCGCCTGCGAAACCGCCGACGGATCCACGGACGGGGCGGCATGCACGGCGGCGTACGAGGCCTTCTTCGACGCGGCCGTGGCGGCCGACGAGCACATCGAACCCGGCGACCGGGTGCCCGACGCGCACCGCTCCGCACCGGTCCGGCAGATCGCCCAGCCACGCCGGAGCCCTCGGCGGGGCCGTACGGGGCGGTGGTCGGCGGCAGCTCGTGCAGGCCCTTCGGCCTGGCGCAGGGGGCCGAGCGGGCGCTGCGCGGGCTGGGCGTGCCACGGACCCGAATCCACGAGGAGATACTCCACGTGGCCGACGGGGCGACGACGCCTCCCGGCGTACCGGACCCCGCACACAGCACCGTGAATGCCCGGCTCGACGGACGCGGGATACGTACTTGGCCTGCCAGTCGCATCCGGCCACGGAGAAGGTGGAGTTGGACCCGACCGGCAGGTCGCGGAGGAGGACGGGCTGGACCTCGACCGGCAACAGGCCACAGAGACGGTCGGTTGGGGTACGACCGGTGGGCCACGGAGCAGGTCGAGTTGGACCTTCACCGTGGCCGCTCGGTTGGAGTCCGACCGGTGGGCCACGGCGACGGCCGAGTCGGACTGACTGCGCTGACCGCATCGGCAGGCCGCAGTTGAGGCAGATCACGGCCGACCGTTCCCTTCTCGTAGAACCTGTTCTATCTTGACGCTCCGTCAGATCAGGCGCCCGCCTGGTCGGCCGACCGGTGCATGGGAGGACGGGACCGTGGACTTCACCTTCACCGAGGAACACCAGGCGGCGGTCGAGGCGGCGAAGGCCGTGTTCGCGGGAGTCGCACCGGACGGGGTGCCCAGCCCCGCGCTCACCCCGGGCGCCGTGGCCGAGGACCTCGACCGGACCCTGTGGGCGAGGCTCGCCGACGCGGACCTGCTGAGCCTGCTCCTCGACGCGGAGTACGGCGGAGCGGGCCTCGACGCCGTCGCGCTGTGCCTGGTGCTGCGGGAGTCGGCGAGGGTGCTCGCACGGGTGCCGTTGCTCGAGAGCAGCGCGGCGGCGGTGGCCGTGCAGCGATACGGCGGCGAGGAGTTGAAGACGCGGCTGCTCACCCGGGCCGGCCGGGGCGAGCTGGTGCTGACCGTCGCCGCGAACGGCCGCAGCGGCCACGACCCGGCCGAACTCGCCGTGACCGCACGGCAGGACGGCGACGCCTGGGTGCTGGACGGCACCCAGACCGCCATTCCCTGGGCGCAGAACGCAGACTTCACCCTCGTACCCGCACACACCGCGGCCGACCGGACCGTTCTCGCCTTCGTCCCCCGCGTCCACGAAGGAGCCGTACTCGCCGAACAGACCTCCACCAGCGGCGAGCGACTCGGTGAACTGCGCCTGGAGTCCGCACGGATCGCCGCCCGGGATGTCATCGAGGCGGACGGCGCATGGGAGTGGCTGCGCGAACTGCTGACCACCGGGACGTGCGCGCTGGCGCTCGGACTCGGGGAGGGCGTGCTCGGGATGACGAGCGAGTACACCAGCAAGCGGGAGCAGTTCGGCTTCCCCGTCGCCACCTTCCAGGCCGTCGCCGTGCAGGCCGCCGACCGCTACATCGACCTGCGCGCGATGGAGGTGACGCTCTGGCAGGCAGCATGGCGGATCAGTACGGGAGCGGGCGGTGCACTTCCGGCGTCCGGGGACGTGGCCGTCGCCAAGATCTGGGCGTCGGAAGGGGTACGACGGGTCGTGCAGACCGCGCAGCACCTGCACGGGGGGTTCGGCGCCGACACCGACTATCCACTGCATCGGTACCACGCCTGGGCCAAGCAGCTTGAACTGTCGCTCGGGTCGGCGGCAGCGCACGAGGAGGCACTGGGGGATCTGCTCGCTGCCCACCCCCTGGCCTGAACGCCCGCTCCGGCCCACCCGGGGCCAGCCGCCCAGCACCTCCCCGGCGCCAGTGATCTACGCCACGAAGCCCGGCTGCCCCTCGTCGTCCACGACCGGGCGACCGGTGGCCGCCCAGGCCTGCATGCCGCCGTCGACATTCACCGCGTCGATTCCCTGCTGGGCCAGATACATGGTGACCTGCGCCGAACGGCCGCCGGAGCGGCAGATCACGTGGACCTTGCCGTCCTGCGGTGCCGCCTCGGTCAACTCACCGAAACGCGCGACGAATTCGCTCATGGGGATGTGCAGCGCCCGATCGGCATGACCTGCCTCCCACTCGTCGTCCTCCCGGACGTCCAGCAGGAAGTCTCCGTCCGCGAGATCCCCGACCTCGACCGTGGGCACACCAGCTCCGAAACTCATACCTCCGACGCTACCCGACCCCACCGACAGCCTGATCCCCTTCAGGAATCCCGGCCCTCAGCCACACAGGCCGGGACCGGTCAGCCGGCCTCGGGAGCCTGGCCGACCAGCTCGGCCAGCTCCGTCTCACGCTCACCGACCTGGGCCAGCAACTGCTCGGCGATCTCCTCCAGGAGACGATCGGGATCCTCCGGAGCCAGCTTGAGCATCGCGCCGATGGCACTCTCCTCCAGTTCGCCGGCGACGAACGCGAGCATCTCCTTGCGCTGGGAGAGCCACTCGAGCCGGACGTACAGCTCCTCGCTGCGGCTCGGCTTCCACTCCTCGGGCACGGGCCCCGCGGCCCACTCAACGGAGAGCTCGCTCAGCAGCGCCTCGTCGCCCCGGGCGTACGCGGCATTGACCCGGGTGATGAACTCGTCGCGCCGCTTGCGCTCGTCATCGTCCTGCGCCAGGTCGGGATGGGCCTTGCGGACCAGATCCCGGTAGAGCCTGCGGGCCTCATCACTGGGACGCACCCGCTGCGGGGACCGCACGGGCTGGTCCGTCAGCATCGCCACGGCCTCCGGGAACAGCCCCTCGGAGTCCATCCAACCGTGGAACAACTCCTCGACACCCGGCATCGGCATGACCCGCGCCCGCGCCTCGTCCGCCTTGCGTACGTCCTCCGGGTCCCCGGTGCGCGCGGCCCGCGCCTCGGCGATCTGAGCGTCCAGCTCGTCGAGCCGCGAATACATCGGGCCGAGCTTCTGGTGATGCAGTCGCGAGAAGTTGTCGACCTCGACCCGGAAGGTCTCCACCGCGATCTCGAACTCGATCAACGCCTGCTCAGCCGCCCGAACAGCCCGCTCCAACCGCTCCTCGGGCCTCGCCACACCGTCGGTACCCGCCTGCCGCGCCGACGACTCCCCCTCAGTGCCGGCCTGCGCCGCCGACTCACTCTCCGTGCCGGTCTGCGCCGCCGACTCGCTCTCAGTGCCGGCCTGCGCCGACGTCCCACTCTCCGTGCCGGCCGGCTGGGGCGTCTTCTCCACGGCCTCCGCGGGCACGGCCTCCGCGGGTGGCTCCGTCTGTGAAGACGGCTCACCCCTGGTGCCGGCCCCCTGGGACGGCTTCCCGTCAGCCCCCGTCTGCAAGGACGTCCCGCCCGCGGGCCCGGCCTCGTAGGAATCCGCCGGGGCGGAACCGTCCGCCTCGCTCTCCAGGGCACCGGACCGCTCCCGGGCCCCCTCGTCAATGGGCTCGGACTGGCTCTGCTCGGCTTCCGGCGTCGTCACCCGACCAGCGTAGGCCACGGTGGGGCGGGGCTACTCGGGGCTACTGCCTGGGGACCCGCAAGGGACACCCGGCCTCCAGGGCCGGCGCGACCGCTGCCCCCAACCCTCAAACCCCCAACTCAGCCGCAATCCGCCCTGCCCGCACCGCCCCCACCAGCTCCGCATGATCCGCCTCGGTTCGGTCGGCGTACGCCACGGCGAACGACGCTATGGCTTCGTCCAGTTCGTCGCTCTTGCCGCAGTATCCGGTGATGAGGCGCGGGTCGGCGCTGTGGGCGTGGGCGCGGGCGAGGAGGGCGCCGGTCATGCGTGCGTAGTCGTCGATCTGGTCGGCGGCGAGGGCCGCGGGGTCGACGCTGCCCTTGCGGTTGCGGAACTGGCGTACCTGGAAGGGGAGTCCGTCGACCGAGGTCCAGCCGAGCAGGATGTCGCTGACGACCTGCATGCGCTTCTGGCCGATGACCACACGACGGCCCTCATGCGAGACGTCGGGTATCGCGTGGCCGGCGGTCACCAGGTGGGGGAGCAGCGCCGAAGCACGAACCTCCTTCACCTGGAGGACGAGGGGTTCGCCACGGTGGTCCAGGAGCAGGACGACGTAGGACCGGGTGCCCACGCTGCCGGTGCCGACGACACGGAAGGCGACGTCGTGCACGGTGTACCGGGCGAGGAGGGGGAGTCGGTCCGCCGACAGCGTCGTCAGGTACTCCTCCAGTGATGCCGCGACCGCCGCCGCCTCCGCGTCGGGTATGCGGCGCAGCACCGCAGACGCGTCCACGAAGCGTCGGCCGCCGCCTTCCACGGCCTCCGTCGACTTCGCCGCGAACCGCCCACTGGTGTTGCCCCGCGCCTTCTCGGAGACCCGCTCCAGCGTGCCGAGCAGATCGTGGGCGTCGGCGTGTGAGACGAGTTCCTCGTCCGCGATGGCGTTCCACGCGTCCAGCACCGGGAGCTTCGCGAGCAGCCTCAGGGTGCGCCGGTAGGCACCGACCACGTCGTGTGCGGCCTTGCGACAGATGTCCTCGTCCGCCCCGGCTTCCCGGCCCGCGAGCACGAGTGAGGTGGCGAGGCGCTTGAGGTCCCATTCCCAGGGGCCGTGCACCGTCTCGTCGAAGTCGTTCAGGTCCATGACGAGTCCGCCGCGCGCGTCCCCGTACAGGCCGAAGTTCGCCGCGTGTGCGTCACCGCATATCTGGGCGCTGATCCCGGTCATGGGGGTGCGCGCGAGGTCGTACGCCATGAGGCCTGCCGAACCGCGCAGGAACGCGAAGGGCGTGGCCGCCATCCTGCCGACCCGTATCGGGGTGAGCCCGGGGATCCGGCCGAGGTTGGACTCCTCCACCGCGCAGACGGCGTCCGGCCGGTCGGCGTCCGGCGTGAACTCCGCGTGGGTGGCGCGCGGCACATGCCGACGCAGGGCCTTGCCCTCTTCCTTCGGCGAACCCTGCACGGGCCACGCCGCGAATCCACGTACGGCGAAAGCCCTGGACGTCTGCTGCGTCTGCCGCGCTTCCCGCGCCCCAACCGCTCTCTGTGCTTCGACCACTTCCCGCGCTTCGAGCACTTCCCGCGCTTCGACCGCTTCGGGTGCTCCGACCACTTCCTGGACCGGAACGTCTGTACCGAGCTCGGTCACTCCGACCGCCTCCCCCGTGCACGAACATCAACTTGCCACGACCGTACAGCCGGTCGCGCGGAGGCGTCAGAGCCTGTGGACAACTCGGAGTCTGTGGACGACTCCGCAGGCTCGCGAAAACGGGTTTCGCGGAAACGGGCAAGGAGTGGCGCCGGGCCAGGTCACCTCGGGCACTGCCCGCCCTCCGGCAGATGCTGCTCCGCCCAGGCCCCGAGTTCCTTGAGCGCGGGTTCCAGTGCCGTCCCCACCTCTGTAAGGCGGTATGCGACACGCAGCGGGGGGCCTTCATCGACCTCGCGCACGACCAGTCCGGCGGCGCCGAGTTCGGTGAGCCGGTCCGAGAGCATCCGTTCGCTGATACCGGGGATCGCCCTGCGCAGCTCGGCGAAGTGAACAGGCCGCTGCAGCAGAACGGACACGATCAGGCCCGTCCAGCGCTTCCCGAACAGCTGGAAGACCCGGGTCATGCCGTCATCGACCTTCTGGCACGGCCCTGCGTCCTCGTGGCTTCCCCGTTCTGGCATGGCTTCAGAGTACTGCGCTCACACAACGGGATGAAAAAAAGTAAGTACCTGTGTTATCTATAGTCGAGTACGAAACAGAAGCCTATCGGGGGTCCCGGCCCCCGGAGCCCCGGCTCCGAACTCGGCGCCCCGTGCTGCGGCTTCCCGGCTGTCCACACCCCCAGATTCCCTTGGAGATCCCCATGGCCACCCTCCTCCACATCGACTCGTCCGTTTTCCCGGGCTCCGCCTCCGCCTCCCGCGCGGTGACGGACGCCTTCCGCAAGGCCTGGGAGGAACAGCACCCGGAGGGCACGGTGATCTACCGCGACCTCGCCGCGAACCCCGTACCGCACATCACCGCCGCCTCCTTCTCCGCCGGCCTCGCCTCCCCGGACACGCACACCCCCGAGCAGGCCGCCGCCTTCGCCGAGCGCGTGACGTTCATAGAGGAGCTGGAGCAGGCGGACGCCGTGCTGATCGGCGCCCCGATGTACAACTTCACGATCCCGTCGACCCTCAAGGCCTGGCTGGACAACGTCATCCTCATGGGCCGCACCGCCGCGACCGAGGACTCGAAGATCGCGGGCACCCCGGTCACCGTGATCGCCAGCCGCGGCGGCTCCTACGCGCCGGGCACCCCGCGCGAGCCCTTCGAGTACGTGCAGAACTACCTGGAGGCCGTCCTGCGCGACGCCCTCGCCCTGGACCTCACCTTCATCGTCCCGGAACTCACGGCGGCACCGCACAACCCGGCGATGTCCGAGCTGATCCCCCTCTTCGAGGCCTCCCGTACGAAGGCTCTCGACGAAGCGGTCAGCAAGGCCAAGGAACTCGCCGAACGCCTCGCCGCGTAACCCGTCGCCCCTCCAGAGCGCGACCGCACCATCCGCAGCAAGGCCCCGTGTGATTGTCCTCACGCAGAACGATCACACGGGGCCGCTATCCCGTAGGAACTCCGGGAACCCCAGGAAGCCCGGACACCGCGACGAACGGCCGACACCGCAAGGCGCGGCAGGCACGACACCGCACCAGCGTCAGCCTCAGCGTCAGTACAGAACCCGCCACAAACGCAGCGAACCCAGCCGACGACCGCCGTCGCGCCTCCCCCGACTCCCGCCCGTTCCGGTGCTGCTGCTGCTGCTGCTGCTGCTGCTCGATCATGAACGGCTCGCTTCGTCATGCGGTCGCGCGGACTCACCAGCCGCACCCCACAGCCGTAGAGATGCGCGCACGCCTTTCCCTAGCGAGACAACGTCCGGGGAGAGTTACTCCCTATCGGATCGATCTTGCAGGTGGTCCCTCAAGAACTGGGCTCCGACCGTGAGATACCTCACCGCCGGAGCCCGGTCACGTCACCGTCCGGGCATGGGCACGCCCACCTGTCGCACAACGAGAAATGGGCCCCCACCAGGACTTTCGTCTCTGGTGAAGACCCGTTCCGTCGGTTCTTCGTGTGGTGCGCGAGGGGGGAGTTGAACCCCCACGCCCTTGCGGGCACTGGAACCTGAATCCAGCGCGTCTGCCATTCCGCCACTCGCGCATTTGGTGTGTCGTCCGTCTCCCACCAAGTGGTGTGAGCGCCTGCCGACATCGAGAAGATTAGCACGCTGCTCAGGGTGGAATCACATCCGTTTTCGGTGGGCCCGCGCCCCCGCGCAGACCGCGTCCACACCCCCGCGAGAGCACACCCACACCCCTCCGGAACGGGGCTCCCGCCCAGGCCACCTCGCCCGCGCCCGGGTCGGCGTCGGCCGCAGGTATCAAGCCGAACCGGTTCACGTATCAACCTCGTACCGGTCCTGAGCATCTACCCAGGAGCAGGACAGCCCGCACAGTCAGGTGCGGGACACTGGTCGCGGGCCGCCTCTACGATCCATGGCAGGAGTAGCGCCTGCGGGAGTTCGAAAAGGCGCTTCACAGGGAACTTCGGGAAGGGACTCCGGAAGCCGTCGACATCCGTCGACATCCGTCGACCGGGCCGACAGGGGGAACCACCCGAATTCCCGGCGCGTGGATACGATCAGTAAGCAGTACGAGCAGGACCCGCACGCCAAGCACCACGAGCACGCCAAGCACGACGAGCTGGACCAGCGACACGAGCACGACCCGAAGTACCAGCACGACCCGCAGCACCCGCTGCATCGGCAAGACCAGCGAGGCCCGCAACACCAGCACCACAACTACGGCAACAATCTGCACCAGGACGGCTACGAAGGAGGAGGTGCCCCATGGGAGTCCTGAAGAAGTTCGAGCAGCGTCTCGAAGGCCTGGTCAACGGCACCTTCGCCAAGGTGTTCAAGTCCGAGGTCCAGCCCGTGGAGATCGCCGGAGCACTCCAGCGCGAGTGCGACAACAACGCCACGATCTGGAACCGCGACCGGACCGTCGTACCCAACGACTTCATCGTCGAGCTCAGCACGCCGGACTTCGATCGCCTCAGCCCCTACTCGGGGCAGCTCGGCGACGAGCTCGCCGGCATGGTGCGCGACTACGCCAAGCAGCAGCGCTACGCGTTCATGGGCCCCATCAAGGTCCATCTGGAGAAGGCCGACGACCTCGACACCGGTCTGTACCGGGTGCGTAGCCGTACGCTCGCCTCCTCGACCAACCAGCAGGCCCCCGAGCGCGCTCCCGCGGGCCCGGCGGCTCCGGCCCCGGGCAGGGCCGGTGGCTACGGCTACCCGCCCGCCGCCCAGCCGGCGGGCGCACCGCCCATGCCGGCCGCACCACCGCCCGGCGGACACGCGGCGCCCGCGCCCATGGGCCAGCGGCCCACCGCGGCACCGGGCGCGCAGCCCGGCGGCCGGACGCGGCACTGGATCGAGGTCAACGGCACCCGCCATCAGATCTCCCGCCCGACGCTGGTGCTGGGTCGCAGCACCGAAGCCGACGTGCGGATCGACGACCCCGGCGTATCGCGCAGGCACTGTGAGATCCGGACCGGAACGCCCTCGACCGTCCAGGATCTTGGGTCCACCAACGGCATCGTGGTGGACGGGCAGCACACCACCCGCGCTACGCTCCGCGACGGCTCGCGGATTGTCGTGGGCAGCACCACCATCATTTACCGGCAAGCCGAAGGGTGAAGCGGGGGCAATGTCAGAGCTGACCCTCACGGTCATGCGGCTGGGTTTCCTGGCCGTACTGTGGCTGTTCGTGATCGTGGCCGTGCAGGTCATCCGCAGCGACCTGTTCGGAACGCGTGTCACACAGCGCGGGTCGCGACGGGACGCCAACAGGCAGCAGCCGGCCGCGCGCCAGGCCGCGCCACCGCCGCAACGCCAGCAGGCCGCACCAAGCGGCGGCCGCCAGCGGCGCGGCGCCCCGACCAAACTCGTCGTCTCGGAGGGCACCCTCACGGGCACGACGGTCGCACTGCAGGGGCAGACCATCACCCTGGGCCGCGCGCACGACAGCACCATCGTGCTGGACGACGACTACGCGTCCAGCAGGCATGCCAGGATCTACCCGGACCGCGACGGTCAGTGGATCGTCGAGGACCTCGGATCCACCAACGGCACGTATCTCGACCGGAACCGGCTGACGACCCCCACACCGGTTCCGCTGGGCGCGCCGATCCGCATCGGCAAGACCGTCATCGAGCTGCGGAAGTAGTGCTACATCATGAATAGGCGCGAGCGGAGCGAGCACGCGGCGGCGGTCCAGACGAAGGACGCCCGCGCGCTCCCGACCGGAGGGTGGGCACCGTGCGGATGTACCCGGAGCCGACGGGCGAGGTGCGCATGAGTCTGTCACTGCGCTTCGCCGCCGGATCGCACAAAGGCATGATCCGCGAGGGGAACGAGGACTCCGGTTACGCCGGTCCCCGCCTCCTCGCGATCGCCGACGGGATGGGCGGCCAGGCCGCCGGTGAGGTCGCCAGCTCCGAGGTGATCTCCACGATCGTCGCGCTGGACGACGACGTGCCTGGATCCGACATCCTCACCTCGCTCGGCACCGCCGTGCAGCGGGCCAACGACCAGCTGCGGATGATGGTCGAGGAGGATCCCCAGCTGGAAGGCATGGGGACCACCCTCACGGCCCTCCTGTGGACCGGTCAGCGGCTCGGTCTCGTGCACGTCGGCGACTCCCGCGCGTACCTGCTGCGGGACGGCGTACTGACGCAGATCACCCAGGACCACACCTGGGTGCAGCGCCTCGTCGATGAGGGGCGCATCACCGAGGAAGAGGCCACCACCCACCCGCAGAGGTCACTCCTCATGCGCGCGCTGGGCAGCGGCGACCACGTCGAGCCCGACCTCTCCATCCGTGAAGTCCGCGCCGGCGACCGCTACTTGATCTGCTCCGACGGACTGTCCGGCGTCGTCTCCCACCAGACGATGGAAGACACCCTCGCCAGCTACCAGGGCCCCCAGGAAACCGTGCAGCAGCTCATCGAGCTCGCGCTGCGCGGCGGCGGCCCGGACAACATCACGGTCATCATCGCCGACGTCCTCGACATCGACGGCGGCGACACCCTCGCGGCCCAGCTCTCCGACACCCCGGTCGTCGTCGGCGCGGTCGCCGAGAACCAGCATCAGCACCAACTGCACGACAACGGCGCCATGCAGACACCGGCCGGCCGGGCCTCCAGCCTCGGCCGCCCCGTGCCCGGACAGGGCGGCGGCGAGTTCGGCCCGCCCGGCAGCGGCGACACCACGGGCTACGTGGACACCAGCGGCTTCGGCGGCTACTCCGACGAGGACTTCGTCAAGCCGCGCACCGGACGCAGGTGGCTGAAGAGATCCTTCTACATCGTGCTCGCGCTCGGCATCATCGGCGGCGGCCTCTACGGCGGCTACCGCTGGACACAGACGCAGTACTACGTCGGCGCCAAGGGCGAACACGTCGCGCTCTACCAGGGCATCAGCCAGGACCTGGCCTGGGTCTCCCTCTCGAAGGTCGAGAAGGACCACCCCGAGATCGAACTCAAGTACCTGCCGCCCTACCAACAGCAGCAGGTCGAGGCGACCATCGCCGAAGGCGGCCTCAGCGACGCCAAGTCGAAGATCGACGAGCTCGCCGTGCAGGCCTCCGCCTGCAAGAAGGACTCCGAGCGCCGCGCCGCCGAAGCCGACAGCAACGCCAAGACCGGTGAGGGCGAGGCAGGCGGAACCACGGGAACCACAACAACCTCCCTGACGTCCAAAGCCACGCCGACGCCGACCCCCTCGGCGTCCACGTCCACAACCGCACCCACTCCCACACCCGGCCCCAGCCTCTCCGACGAGGAGCAGAAGCTGGTCTCGCTGTGCGGTAAGCAGTAAGCAGCCGTGAGGGGCCCTGTCACACCATGAGCAGTAGTACGAACACACCGACGCACCACACGTCCACGATCGGGTCGATCGGCACACCGAGCCGACGCAACACCGAACTGGCCCTGCTGGTGTTCGCGGTGGTGATCCCGGTCTTCGCGTACGCCAACGTGGGCCTCGCCATCAACGACTCGGTGCCGCCGGGCCTGTTGAGCTACGGCCTCGGTCTCGGCCTCCTCGCGGGCGTCGGCCACCTCGTCGTACGCAAGTTCGCGCCGTACGCCGACCCGCTGCTGCTGCCGCTGGCGACGCTGCTGAACGGCCTGGGTCTGGTCGTCATCTGGCGGCTCGACCAGTCAAAGCTCCTCCAGGAGATCGGTCAGGCCGGCAACGCCGCGCCGCGCCAGCTGCTGTACACCGCGCTCGGCATCGGCCTGTTCGTCGTCGTACTGATCTTCCTCAAGGACCACCGAGTCCTGCAGCGCTACACATACATCTCCATGGCGCTGGCCCTGGTCCTCCTGCTGCTGCCGCTGGTACCGGGCCTCGGCGCCGAAATCACCTACGGCGCCAAGATCTGGATCTCGGTCGCCGGATTCTCCATCCAGCCCGGTGAGTTCGCGAAGATCGTGCTGGCCGTCTTCTTCGCCGGCTACCTGATGGTGAAGCGGGACGCACTGGCCCTGGCCAGCCGCCGCTTCATGGGCCTGTACCTGCCGCGCGGCCGCGACCTCGGCCCGATCATCGTCGTCTGGATGATCTCGATCCTCATCCTGGTGTTCGAGACCGACCTCGGTACCTCGCTGCTGTTCTTCGGAATGTTCATCATCATGCTGTACGTCGCCACCGAGCGGACCAGCTGGATCGTCTTCGGTCTCCTGATGTCCGCGGCCGGCGCCGTCAGCGTGGCGAGCTTCGAACCGCACGTCCAGACCCGCGTCCAGGCCTGGCTCGACCCGATGCACGAGTACACGCTCAGCCAGGCCGGGACCCAGGACGGCGTCGTCCACTCCGAGCAGGCCATGCAGGCGCTGTGGGCCTTCGGCTCCGGCGGCACCCTCGGCACCGGCCTCGGCCAGGGCCACTCCGACCTCATCCGGTTCGCCGCCAACTCCGACTTCATCCTCGCCACCTTCGGCGAGGAACTGGGCCTGGCCGGCCTCATGGCGATCCTGCTGATCTACGGCCTGGTCGTGGAGCGCGGCATCCGCACCGCCCTCGCCGCCCGCGACCCGTTCGGCAAGCTCCTCGCCGTCGGTCTGTCCGGCGCCTTCGGACTCCAGGTCTTCGTGGTCGCCGGCGGCGTCATGGGCCTGATCCCGCTCACCGGTATGACCATGCCGTTCCTCGCCTCCGGCGGTTCCTCCGTCATCGCCAACTGGGTCCTGATCGCCATCCTGATCCGCATCAGCGACACCGCACGCCGCCCGGCCCCAGCCCCAGCCCCGAACCCCGACGCCGAAATGACCCAGGTGGTCCGCCCGTGAACAAGCCCCTGCGCCGGATCGCGATCTTCTGCGGGCTCCTCGTCCTCGCCCTGCTCATCCGCGACAACTGGCTCCAGTACGTCCAGGCCGACAGCCTCAAGGACGACCCCAAGAACCGCCGCGTCGCCATCGCCCGCTACGCCACACCCCGCGGCAACATCATCGTCGACGGAGACCCGATCACCGGGTCCAAGAAGACGTCGGGCGACAGCTACAACGACTTCGAGTACAAGCGCACCTACAAGGACGGCGCGATGTGGGCGCCGGTCACCGGGTACGCCTCGCAGGCCTTCGGCGCCACCCAGCTCGAATCCATCGACGACGGCATCCTCACCGGCAACGACGACCGGCTCTTCTTCCGCAACACCCTCGACATGATCACGGGCAAGCCCCAGCAGGGCGGCAACGTCGTCACCACCCTCAACGCCGCCGCGCAGAAGGCCGCGTACGACGGACTGCTCAAGCAGGGCAAGGGCGCCGTCGCCGCGATCGACCCGGAGACCGGCGCGATCCTCGCCCTCGCCTCCACCCCCTCGTACGACCCCTCGACGTTCGCCGGGAACTCGACGAGCGTCGACGGCAAGGCCTGGACGGCGCTCCAGAAGAAGAACGACCCCGACGACCCGATGCTCAACCGGGCGCTGCGCGAGACCTACCCGCCGGGCTCCACCTTCAAGGTGGTCACCGCGGCCGCGGCCCTGGAGGACGGCCTGTACACGTCCGCGGACGAGAAGACCGACTCGCCGCTGCCGTACACCCTGCCGGACACCACGACCGAGCTGAAGAACGAGGGGAACATCCCCTGCAAGGACGCGACTCTGCGGGTCGCCCTGCAGTATTCCTGCAACACCGTCTTCGGCAAGATCGGCGCCGACCTCGGCAAGGACAAGATGCTCACGGAGGCCGAGAAGTTCGGCTTCAACTCCGAGCAGTTCACGCCGGTCCGCTCCAGCGCCTCCGTCTTCCCCAAGGAGATGGACAAGCCGCAGACCGCGCTCAGCTCGATCGGTCAGTTCGAGACCGCCACGACCCCGCTGCAGATGGCCATGGTCGCCTCGGCCGTCGCCAACAACGGCACGCTCATGAAGCCGTACATGGTCGACAAGCTGCAGGCTCCGAGCCTGGACGTCATCGAGCAGACCGAGCCCGAGAAGATGAGCGAGCCGCTGTCCCCCGAGAACGCCGCGATCCTGCAGTCGATGATGGAGACGGTCGTCAAGGACGGCACGGGCAAGAACGCCCAGATCAACGAGGGCGGCGTCACGGTGGGCGGCAAGACCGGTACCGCCCAGCACGGCGTCGACAACAGCGAGAACCCGTACGCCTGGTTCATCTCGTACGCCAAGCTCAGCGACGGCAGCTCACCGGTCGCCATCGCCGTGGTGGTCGAGGACGAAAGCGCCAACCGTGACGACATCTCTGGTGGTGGCCTCGCGGCCCCCATCGCGAAAAGTGTGATGCAAGCAGTCATCGACAGCACCAAGTGACCCCCGTCACGTCTCCTGCACATCCGTGCACGTTGGGATACCGGTCCTGTATCGAGTGACGATTGTGGCCAGGTCACAGAAGCCGAGCCGGGTACGGTATGCCCGGACGGCACACCGCCGGACCACACAAAGGTGCGGTCGGGACCGAGGAGAGGGCTGGTAGGTAGCTATGGAAGAGCCGCGTCGCCTCGGCGGCCGGTACGAGCTGAGCCACGTGCTCGGCCGTGGTGGCATGGCGGAGGTCTACCTCGCGCATGACACCCGGCTCGGGCGCACGGTGGCGGTGAAGACGCTGCGGGCCGACCTCGCACGCGACCCATCGTTCCAGGCTCGGTTCCGCCGGGAGGCCCAGTCGGCCGCCTCGCTCAACCATCCCGCGATCGTCGCCGTGTACGACACGGGTGAGGACTACATCGACGGCACGTCCATCCCGTACATCGTGATGGAGTACGTCGACGGATCCACGCTGCGCGAGCTG
This sequence comes from Streptomyces sp. NPDC058470, assembly GCF_042721055.1. Classification (NCBI taxonomy): domain Bacteria; kingdom Bacillati; phylum Actinomycetota; class Actinomycetes; order Kitasatosporales; family Streptomycetaceae; genus Streptomyces; species Streptomyces sp. NPDC058470. Next base: position 32,908 of record NZ_JBHXMF010000007.1, on the reverse strand, counting down.
CTGCACTCGGGCCGCAGACTGCTGCCCGAGCGCACCCTGGAGATGACCATCGGGATCCTCCAGGCCCTGGAGTACTCCCACCGCGCCGGCATCGTCCACCGCGACATCAAGCCCGCCAACGTCATGCTCACGCGCAACGGCCAGGTCAAGGTCATGGACTTCGGCATCGCCCGCGCCATGGGCGACTCCGGCATGACGATGACGCAGACGTCCGCCGTCATAGGTACGGCGCAGTACCTCTCGCCTGAGCAGGCGAAGGGCGAACAGGTCGACGCACGCTCCGACCTGTACTCGACGGGCTGCCTGCTGTACGAGTTGCTGACCGTCCGCCCGCCGTTCATCGGCGACTCCCCGGTCGCGGTCGCCTACCAGCACGTACGCGAGGAGCCGCAGCCCCCGAGCGTCTTCGACCCCGAGATCACGCCCGAGATGGACGCGATCGTACTCAAGGCCCTCGTCAAGGACCCCGACTACCGCTACCAGTCCGCCGACGAGATGCGCGCCGACATCGAGGCCTGCCTCGACGGCCAGCCCGTCGCGGCCACCGCGGCCATGGGCTCCGTCGGATACGGCGGCTACGGCGCCGACCAGGCCACCACCGCCCTGCACTCCGCGGACGCCACCTCCATGCTCCCCCCGATGAACCCGGACGACGGCAGCTACGGCTACGACGACCGGCCCGACCGCCGCCGCCAGAAGAAGTCGAACACCTCGACGATTCTGTTGGTCGTGGCGGGGGTTCTCGTGCTGGTCGGTGCGATCCTGATCGGGAAGTGGGTGTTCAGCGGCGACAGTGCCACGAACTCGGCGTTCGCCGCACCCAACTTCGTCGGCCAGACGTTGGACGACGCCAAGAAGATGGCGACCAACAGCGACCTGGTGGCAGCGACCACCGAGAAGACCTGCGAGGACCAGCCGAAGGGCAACATCTGCTCGCAGGACCCGAAGGCGGGCGTGGACGTCAACAAGGGCGACACCGTCAATCTGGTGGTTTCCACGGGGGCGCCGAAGGTGACGGTTCCGAGCGTCCTCGGCGACAGCCTGGACGACGCCAAGTCGGAACTCGAGGGCGACGACTACCAGTTCGAGGTCAAGACGAAGACCCAGGAGTCCTCAGAGGATCCGGACACCGTCCTGGACCAGGACCCGAAGCTCGGCGCGGAGGTGGAGAAGGGATCCACCATCACCCTCACCGTCGCCATCGCGAAGAAGCAGTCCACCGTCCCGGACGTCCTGAACAAGTCCTGCGACGAAGCCAAGGCACAGATGTCGGACAGCAACCTGGTCGGCAACTGCACCGAGGTGGAGACCGACGACCCCAACCAGGTCGGCAAGGTCATCCGGACCACCCCGCAGGCCGGGTCGCAGGCCGACCCCGGGTCCAACGTGCAGATCGAGATCGGCAAGGCGAAGGCTCAGACCGCCGTGCCGAGCGTAGTCGGCCAGACCGTGGCGGTGGCGAAGCAGACGCTTCAGCAGGCCGGCTTCAACGACATCGAGTTCGCCGACGGCAGCGACCAGGGCGACAACGCGATCGTCACCAATCAGGACCCGGTCAACACCCAGGTCGACGATCCCGGTGACACGACGATCACACTCACCACCGTGGGCACCGGCGGCAACAACGGCGGCAACAACGGCTTCTTCGGCGGCTCCACCGGATAGGCCGGCACGAAGAACCGCCACCGCCCGGTACGACGACTGAGTCCCGGCCACCCGTAGAGGGCGGTCGGGACTCAGTCATTCACCCACTGATGGCCAGGACTCCGGTCCTACCCACCCAGCTCTTCGACATTCCGTGCGAGATCCGACCACATCTTCATATACCCCGACTCGTTGAACCGATGGGGTGGGGAAACAGAGCTCTGCCCTGGCCAGACGGCCATGACGCGAGCAAAAGGTGCGGAACGTGATCAACGAAGCGGCTCTGCTGGAATCGAAGACACTGCGGGACAGCGTGCTGGAACGCACGGACGTGCTCAACAGGGTGAAGGCGCTGTCGCTGCTGCCGGACGGCATGCATGTGACGACGGCGATGGTGGCGGCGTACTTCGAAGTCGCGGAGCGTGTCATCAACCGGATGGCACAACGGCACCGGGACGAACTGACGGTGAACGGCCTACGGGTCCTACGAGGAGAAGACCTGGCGCGATTCAAGGGAGACACGCTGTCTCTCTATCCTGAGAGTTATCCACAGCCCCGCTCCAGCCTGGCTCTCTGGTCCCGTCGAGCCGTCCTCAACGTCGCCATGCTCCTCCGTGACAGCGATGTCGCCCGACAGGTCCGCACCTACCTCCTCGACATGGAGTACCTGGCGCGAACTCTCCCGGTGGAGAAACCGGCTCCGAGCGAGGGCGTGCCGCTGGACGACCGCATCGACCAGCGCATCACCCACATCCTCGGAAAGACCGTCGTCCCGATGTTCAACGCCCTGATCGAGACATCGGGCGAGCACCGTCAGGAACTCATCTCCCTGCGTGAGGACGTCCAACGGATCGAGCAGCGGCTGTGCGACCACGACACCCGCATCACCGATCTCGAACACACCCGCGGCCCACGCCTGTACACCGGAATCATGGCCTCCATCGATGCCATGAACTGGCGCGAGTTCGAACACCACGTCGCCGTCCTGCTGCGCCGCGACGGCTGCACGGACGTCATCGTGCACGGCGGACCGGGCGACCGGGGAGTGGACGTCACCGCGCGCACCGCCGACGGCCGTTCGGTCGTCGCGCAGTGCAAGAGTTTCGCTCCGTACCGCCCCGTATGGAGCGGTGAACTGCAGAAGTTCCTCGGCGCCTCACGCGTCCAGCACGCAGCCAACGTGGCACTCTTCGTCGCCACGACATCATTCGCGCCCGACGCACGTGCCATCGCGGAGACCTATGGCGTCACCCTCGTGGACCGTTCCCACCTGGAGAAATGGAGCGCGGGAGTTCCGCTGCCAGTCCTCCAGTAGGCCTCACCGGACACAACCGAAAGAGCCCGAAGCCGCAAAGGAAAGTTGCGGCTTCGGGCCCGGCTCATGTCAAGCGTGACAACACGTCACGCTAACTCAGCTCCTTCGGCGGAGTCCGATCGCTGTCCACCGCATCCACCCGCTGCAACTCCCCCCACACCACATACCGATCCCGCGACGTGTACACCGGCGTGCAGGTCGTCAGCGTGATGTAGTGCCCCGGCTTCGTCTTGCCGGACTGCTTGGGGACGGGCTGCAGGACCTTGACGTTGTACTTCGAGGTCTCCGGGAGGATGTCGTAGACCTTGTAGACGTACCACTTGTCCTTGGTCTCGAAGACGATCGCGTCGCCCTTCTTGACCTTGTCGATGTTGTGGAACTTGGCGCCGTGGCCGTCGCGGTGGGCGGCGAGGGTGAAGTTGCCGTTCTTGTCGCTCGTCGGCAGGGCGGACTTAACGGGGTCCGTGTAGTAGCCGGCGACGCCGTCGTTGAGGATCTCGGACGACGTGCCCTTCTCGACGAGGACCTCGCCGTTCCTCATCGCCGGGACGTGCAGGAAACCGATGCCGTTCTTGGTGTCCAGGGACCCTGGGCCGGTGTCCACCGTCGCCCAGTTGTCGCGGACCTTGTCGCCCTGCTTGTCCGCCGCGCGGTCCGCGACGACGTTCGTCCACCACAGGGAGTAGACGACGAACAGACCGAGCACCAGACCCGCGGTGATGAGGAGTTCACCGAAGACACTGACCGCCAACGCCAGCCGGCCCGAGCCGCGGCCTCGCGGCGCCGGCACCGGTTCCTCGACGTCGGTGCGCTCGTCGCGGTCGGTCCTCGCTGACACTGTGCATCTGCCCCGTCTGGTCGGTCGCGGGTTGTCCCGTGTGCGGCTACTGCATGCTCTCGGGCGCTCTTACTGAACGAGCGCTTCCGGCTTGCCCTCGCTGCGCGGCCGGTCCTCGACCATCTTGCCCCACACGATCATCCGGTACTTGCTGGTGTATTCCGGTGTGCAGGTGGTGAGCGTGATGTAGCGGCCCGGCTCGGTGAAACCCGAACCCTTGGGCACCGGGTCGATCACGGAGGTGTTGCTCGGACTCGTCACCGGCAGGATCGACGTCATCTTGTAGACGAAGTAGTCGTCCTGCGTCTCGACGACGATCTCGTCTCCGGGCACAAGCTTGTTGATGTACCGGAACGGCTCCCCGTGCGTGTTCCGGTGCCCCGCCAGCGCGAAGTTGCCCGTCGCGGCATCCGGCATCGCCGTCTTCAGGCTGCCCTCCGCATAGTGACCGACCATTCCACGGTCGAGCACCTTCGTCTTGCTCGTGCCCTCGGCGATCGGCGTGACCACGTCCAGCTTCGGAATGTGCAGGATGGCGAAGCCCTGCCCCGGCTCGAACGTCCCCGGGTTCCCCTTGCCCGTCGCCCAGTCCTGCTGAAGGTTGTTCGCGGCGCTGTCCGCCTGCTGGTGCGCCCGCACGTTCGACCACCACAGCTGGTAGGTCACGAACAGCAGCATCAGCACACCGGTGGTGATGAACACCTCACCGATCATCCGGCTCGCGATGACGGCGGCACCCGGCTTCCGCGCCCGCTCCGCCCGCCGCGCCTCCATCCGCGTCAGAGGCGCCTCAGCGCCCTTCTCCGCCGACGCCAGGGACTCCTGGGGGTCCTGGGACTCCAGAGGCTCCTGAGGGCCTCCATGCCGCCCGTGACGCCGGGCAGCCTTACGCCGGGCGGCCCGGCCTCCCGAGGCGGGCACGGGCGCGCTCGTATTTCCGGCTATTCGGGACGCATCCGGTATCAAGTCCGGCATCGGCCCCGGCAGCGGCCCCGGAATCGAACCCGGCGTCGCCCCCGACATCCGCAGGGCCACCGTCTCGTCGTCCAACGGTGCGGGCGCCGCGCGCGGTTGCTCGTACGGCGCGGAAGCCGGCTCCCGGTACGGCGGAGCAACCGGCTCCTCGAACGACGCCGTGACCGGTTCCTCGTACGACGACTGCCGCGGCCGCGTCGGCTCGGGCGCCGCGTACCAGTCGTGCGCGTACCCCTCCGGGTCGTACCACTCCTGCCGCTCAGGAGTCTGCGGCGGAGGGACCGGGTTCGAAGAGGCGGGCTGCGGAGGAATCCCCTGCAGCCCGGTTGTCGGCGGCCGGAGCCCGGCGGCCGACTGCTGCTGCCCGGTGGCCGCCCCCTGCCCCGGCAGCGGATCCGTCAGCGGATCGGCCAGCTGCTCGACCGCAACCTCGAAGGCCTCAGCGCCCGCAAAACCCTCCGGACCCGCAAAGCCTTCCGCGCCCGCAAAACCCTCAGCACCCTCGAACGCCTCGGCGCCCCCGTACGCGGCCTCGCCGCCATAGGAGGAGCTCTCGCGCTCGGGGCGCAGCGCGGTCACGCCGTGACCCTGCCCACCACCGGGGCGAGCCCCGCCGACCTCGCCACGGCCCCCTGGTCGCCGCACACCACCAGCCAGTTGGCGAGCATGCGGTGCCCGTGCTCGGTCAGCACCGACTCGGGGTGGAACTGCACACCCTCGACCGCGAGTTCACGGTGCCGCAGCCCCATGATGATCCCGTCGTGGGTACGGGCCGTGACCTCCAGCTCGGCCGGCACGGTCTCCGGCTCGGCCGCGAGCGAGTGGTAACGGGTCGCCGTGAAGGGGGACGGAAGACCCGCGAAGACGCCCTGGCCCTCGTGCTCCACGAGCGAGGTCTTGCCGTGCAGCAGCTCGGGCGCACGGTCCACCACACCGCCGTACGCCACCTGCATCGACTGCATGCCGAGGCAGACACCGAAGACGGGAACACCGGTCGCGGCACAGTGCCGGACCATCTCGATGCAGACACCGGCCTGCTCGGGAGCGCCCGGGCCCGGCGACAGGAGCACCCCGTCGAAACCGTCCTGGGCGTGCGCCGTCGACACCTCGTCGTTGCGCAGCACCTCGCACTCGGCACCCAGCTGATACAGGTACTGGACCAGGTTGAAGACGAAGCTGTCGTAGTTGTCGACGACGAGAATCCGCGCGCTCACTGGTTGTCCACCGTCACATCGTTGAAGGGAAGCAGCGGTTCGGCCCACGGGAAGACGTACTGGAAGAGCACGTAGACCGTCGCGAGGGCCAGTACGAGGGCGACCAGCGCCCTCACCCACGCGTTCCCCGGCAGATGCCGCCAGATCCAGCCGTACATGCCGTCCCTTCCGTCGTCGTACGGCACCAGACTAACGGCGTAGCGCCGTCGGTTTCCCAGCCTCCACAGGCTGTGTGGAATCAAGGTGCGCCCAGACGATCAGCCGATGACTGTGCCCCCACTCCGGGTCGCACGTGGTCAGGGTGAGATAGCGGCCCGGACGCGTATACCCGGACTTACGCGGCACAGGATCGATCACCTCAATATCGGAGGGCACTGTTTTGTACGGGCCTTTGTCGATCCGATACGTGAACCAGGTTGTCCCGTCGGTCAGCACCACCGCGTCCCCCTTGCGCAGCTCGGGAAAGTCCTTGAACGGGTCTCCGTACGTACGGCGGTGCCCCGCGACGGCGAAGTTCCCCGGCTGCCCGAGCTGGGCCGTCCCCCTGTAGTGGCCGAGCCCCTTCTTGAGAACGTCGGTGCCGGTGCCTTCGAGCAGAGGCTTGTTCCACGTGAAACCAAGCCGTGGGATGTACATCACAGCGAAAGGCTTGTCATACGTGTACGGGGCGGGCGGCGCCGGAGCCGCCACGGGGGTCTCGATCTGCCCAGGGCTCGGGCTCTGGCTCTGCCCGGAGCCGGGGCTCTGGGGAGGGGACGCGGCCGGCGACCGCACGCTCCCCTTCGACCACTGTTCCTGGAGCTGGTCGATCTGCCGGTCCATCGCGCTGTCGGCCTTCACACCCGTCCAGAACAGCACGTAGACCACGAAGAGCACGATCAAGGTACCGACAGTGATGCACAGTTCACTGACCGTCCTGACGACCACTCGCACCGACACAGGTCCCCCAGCGGCAGCAATAGCTGATCAGGCACTACTCCGAGCCGGCCCGAACCACCTCGAACAACCTCGAACTACTCCACGGGCTTCGCGTAGTGGAGATCCACTGTGCCCGAGTACCCGGGAAGAGTCACCGTCCCGTCCTCCTCGACTTTCCAGCCGAGCCCGTAGACGTTGACGTACACCATGTAGTTCTGGATCGCGGGGGAGGCGGACAGCGCATCGTGAAGCTTGCCGGGGTCACCGATTGCGGTGATCTTGTACGGGGGTGAGTAGACGCGGCCCTGCAGGATGAGGGTGTTGCCGACGCAGCGCACGGCGCTCGTGGAGATCAGCCGCTGGTCCATCACCTTGATGCCCTCCGCACCGCCCTCCCACATGGCGTTCACGACCGCCTGGAGGTCCTGCTGGTGGATGACCAGGTAGTCGGGCTGCGGCTCGGGATAGCCGGGCAGCTTGGCCGTGGCGTTCGGCGGAGCGTCGTTGAGCGTGACCGTGACGGCCTCGCCCTTGAGCTTCTGGGTGCCCGCGTTCTTCTCCAGCGCCGCGAGCCTGGCGTCCTCGGCGGCCGTGCTGCCGTCCTCGCGCCCGGCCAGCGCATCGACGTCGTCACGCAGGATTCCGTTGGACTCATCCAGCGACGCGTTCTTGTGGCTGCGCTCCTCGATCAGGTCGGACAGCTTCAGCAAAGAGGCGTCCGTGCGGATGTTGGTGCCCTTGGCCGTGTTGAAACTCGTGAAGAAAATGAGGCCCGCGAGGGCAAAAACGGCCGCCGTTAGTACGCGAACGGGCCTGAAACGGCGCTTACCGGCAGGGCTGGAACCCGTACCGGGGGAGTCGGCAGAATTGCTCAACGTACCCTTATCTCCTTCGGCGCCGCGGAAGCACTACGCTAACGGACGCCCGGGGGAGCACTCAGTGTCCCCTTGTACGCTGCCCCGGAGCCCGCCCCAGTTCCCTGCGCGGCCACGCAGCGCATCGACAGGAGAGACCCTCGTGCCGAAGTCACGTATCCGCAAGAAGGCCGACTACACGCCGCCCGCGGCGAAGCAGGCGACCAATATCAAGCTGACCAGCCACGGCTGGGTCGCACCGGTCATGCTGGCCATGTTCCTCATCGGCCTGGCCTGGATCGTCGTCTTCTACGTCACGGACGGCTCGCTGCCCGTCGACGGCCTCGACAACTGGAACATCGTGGTCGGCTTCGGCTTCATCGCCGCAGGCTTCGGCGTCTCCACACAGTGGAAGTAGCCCCAGGAAAGTAGCCCTGAGGCAGCTCTGAGGCAGCTCTGCAGCACTTCGGGGCAGGTCTCCGACAGCTCTGCCCAGGGCTATCCACTGAGTTATCCACAGCAGTTATCCACACAGGTGGAAAAGAAAGAAGATCTGTGGATAACTAATCCGAGGTTGACGCCGGTGCGATAGACCTACCGGGATCCGGAAGCTTGTTCGCCCCCTGCCTGACCTGGGGAAAACCAGTTCAGCGACAGGGGGCACAGCTGTTCCCGCACAATGTGCACAAGATCCGCCACGATCTGTGGACAACACCGTTTCCTCAGGTGAGCTGAACGGTCCTGACCAGCGTGGCAACCACCACGGCGACCAGCACCAGGGCACACACCCCGTACTGGATCAGAGCCCTCCGCTCACGCGGAGCGTGAACCATGGCGTAGCCGACGACGACACCGCCGACGAGACCGCCGATGTGGGCCTGCCAGGCGATGTTGCTCCACCCGAAGGTGAAGATCAGGTTGATCACCAGCAGGGCGATGACCGGACGCATGTCGTACCTGCGTCGGCGCATGAGGACGGCGGTCGCGCCGAAGAGGCCGAAGATGGCGCCTGAGGCGCCGAGCGACGGCTGGTTGGGGGCGGCGATGAGATAGGTGAGCGCGCTGCCCGCGAGGCCTGAGACGAAGTACAGGGAGAGGTAGCGGGCGCGGCCGAGGGCGGCCTCCAGGGGACCGCCGATCCACCACAGGCTGAGCATGTTGAACATGATGTGGATGTAGCTGCCGTGCAGGAACATCGCCGTCAGCAGTCGGTACCACTGGCCTTCCGCGACGCCTTGCAGCCGTCCGGAGAGCCAGGCCTGCCCGAAGAGGTCGAAGCTGTCGGTGAAGCGGTCGCCCAATGACAACTGGACCAGGAAGGCGGCGAGGTTGATGCCGATCAGGATCTTGGTGGTCAGTCTGGGGTCTGCGGCGATCGTGCCGCCCGCGAGGGTACGGGGCTGGGTGGCCGTCGGGGGGTGGCCGGTTCCGGAGCCGCCGCGGATGCACTCGGGGCACTGGAAGCCGACGGAGGCGCTGACCATGCAGTCGGGGCAGATCGGTCGCTCGCAGCGGGTGCAGCGGATGCCTGACTCGCGGTCCGGATGCCGGTAGCAGGTGGGCAGGCTCGGAGTGTCCTGCGGTTCCTGATCCCCGGGGCCCTTTGGGCCCTGTGGGCTGCCTGGCGCCTGGTCCATGGGGTCCCCTCACTCGGTCGTACGCAATGCACCGCCCCGTCCATCCATACGGATGAACGGGGCGTTTGGTTCCCTGCGGGAGCGTACGGGACTCTGCCGTGCGCAGGCGATACCTGGGGCTCAGTCCTCGAGGCTCAGTCCTCGAGGCTCGGCTCAGCTATTGGGGCTCGGCTCAGCTCTCGGGACTCGACTCTCAGGACTCAGGACTCAGGACTCAGGACTCAGCCGGCCGGGCTCAGGCTCCGCGGGTTTCGACGACGACCGATTCGATGACGACGTCGTTGACGGGGCGGTCGGTGCGGGGGTTGGCCTTGGCGCCGGCGATGGCGTCCACGACCTTCTGGCTGGCGGGGTCGGTGACCTCGCCGAAGATGGTGTGCTTGCGGGTCAGCCACGCCGTCGGGGAGACGGTGATGAAGAACTGCGAGCCATTGGTGGCCGGGCCGGCGTTGGCCATGGCCAGCAGGTAGGGCTTGTCGAAGGCGAGGTCCGGGTGGAACTCGTCCTCGAACTGGTAGCCGGGGCCGCCGGTGCCGTTGCCCAGCGGGTCGCCGCCCTGGATCATGAATCCGCTGATCACCCGGTGGAAGACCGTGCCGTCGTACAGCTTGTCCGTGGACTTCTCCCCCGTCTCCGGGTTGACCCACTCGCGCTCGCCCGTGGCGAGTTCGACGAAGTTCCGGACCGTCTTGGGCGCGTGGTTCGGCAGGAGCCGGACTTCGATGTCGCCGTTGTTGGTCTTCAGGGTGGCGTAAAGCTGCTCGGCCACGATCTGCCTTCCGTTGCCTTCTCTTGACTCTCCGATCCTCGCACGGACGGGGACGCGCGTCGCCCGGCGGCCACCTCTGGGCGAACTTCCCGGTGTCGGCCCTACAGAAATCCGGCCTAGTCCCCTCCGTACCGGGGCGCTGCACGGCGATCCGTGGCATTGTCGACGACAAGCTCCCGTTGCCCCGTATTAATGCGCTATTGCAGTTGATCGACACGTGAGCGGCTCTCGCTCTGAGTTCACCCGGAGTCCGCCCGTGACCCGGATGCCCGCCCTCACATGCCCCGGTCCCGTCGGACGGGCATGATCCGGATAGGGGTGGAAAGGTGAACTGTGTGTCTTTGGGGGTACTCAGAACCCCCGACGTACGCCACCGAGGAGGAGGAAACCCGTGACCCGCATCGACAGCGTGCGCGCCGCGAGCGGCTCGGCGAAGGACAGCGTGCTGCACGCCGCGGAAGTGGTGGCGCCTTACGCCGACACGGCCAAGGACAAGGCATCGCACTATGCGCACGAGGCGCGTGTGCGTCTTGCGCCCAAGGTGTCGCAGGCCGCCGACCAGGCCCGCGTGCAGTACGACGTTCATCTCGCCCCGCGCGTGGAGCAGGCCCGTACGCATGTGCCGCCCAAGGTCGACCAAGCGGCCCATGAAGCTGCCGTCCGTACCCGCAAGGCGGCTCGTCAGGCCGCCGACTATTCCAAGCCGAGGATCGAGCAGGCGGTTGCCGCGGCGCAGCCTGTTCGGGAGGAGGCCGCGTCGCGTGGGGTGGCTGCGTTGGCCGCGTTGCGCGGTCAGGTCTCGCCGAAGGAGATCCAGAAGCTGGTCCGTAAGCAGGAGCGGCGGGCGCGGGCCGGCCGTGTTGCCAAGGGGCTGGCGGTTCTGGGGATTCTCGCGGGCGGTGCCTTCGCGGCGTGGAAGTGGTGGGACAAGCAGGCCAACCCTGACTGGCTCGTCGAGCCGCCTGCCGCGACGGAGGTGCCCGAGCCGGGTCACCTGACGTCGGTCGATGGCAGCGGCCAGGCCGGCCTGGATCCCGAGGTCGAGGCCAAGGAGGCGGAGGAGGAAGCGGCGGGGCGTGAGGACCGTCCGTGATCTCTGCGTCTGAGTTCTGACTTCGATCTCAATTTCGCTGTGGGGCAGAAGGCTTGAGGGTCTTCTGCCCCACAGCGATGTTTCACGTGGAACCAGCTCGGGCCTCAGCTGTGAGCGACGATGTTTCACGTGGAACCGGCGAGCAGGCAGCGTCGTGCGCCCGGGGCAGTCCGGCCGACTCACCGATGAGGGAACCCGGAGCCACAGCTGTCGGCGTGAGGCCGGGTCGTCGCCCTTGCTGTGCACAGAGCCCGTCCGCTCTGCGTTTCCGCAGCTCGCCGTGGCCCGGCTGCGCGACGTACTGACCGTTGTCGGGCTGACCGGCTCCCAGGGCAAGACCACTACCAAGGACCTGCTGGCCGCCGTGCTTTCGAGCGCCGGGCCGACGATCGCCACGATCGGCTCGCTCAACAACGAGCTCGGCGTGCCGCTCACCATGCTGCGCGCCGAAGCGGCCACCCGGTTCCTCGTTCTGGAGAGGGGAGCCCGCCATGTCGGCGACATCGCCGGGCTCACCGGCCTGGTCGGGCCCGACATCGCCGTCTTCCTCAATGTCGGCCAGGCCCACCTCGGCGAGTTCGGGTCGCGCGCGGCCATCGCCAAGGTTCAAGGGCGAGCTGGTGCAGGGGCTGGCCCCCGGTGGCACCGCCGTCCTCCACGCCGACGATCCCCGGGTGGTCGCGATGCGCTCGCTCACCGACGGTCCGGTGCTGACCTTCGGCCGGGCGGTCCACCCCGACGTGCGGGCACTCGACCTGGCTCTTGACCGGCTCGGTCGACCGTCCGGCACGCTGCGGACCGGCGCCGCCTCGGCTTCCTTCGCGCTGCCGATCGTGGGCGCCCACCAGGCGCTCAACGCGTCGGCTGCCGCAGCGGCGGGACTGGAGGCCGGCGTTCCCCTCGACATGGCCACGGCGGCGCTGGCCACCGTCTCACTGTCGAAGTGGCGTATGGAGCTGCACGACCTCTCCGGCGGCGCGACGCTGCTCAACGACTCCTACAACGCCAACCCCGACTCGACCCGCGCCACCCTGGACGCACTGGCGGCGATCGAGGGCGGGCGCCGCATCGCCATCCTCGGCGAGATGCTCGAGCTCGGCGACGACAGCGAGGCTGAGCACCGCACCGTCGGGGAGTACGCCGCCTCCCGGGCCGACGTAGTGGCCGCTGTCGGCGAGGCAGCCCGGCCGATCGCCGACGGCGCGGAAGAGCGAGCGGTGGTGCCGGCCGACAACGACGCGACCGTCGACTGGCTGCGCGGCCACATCGGCGCCGGCGATGTGGTGCTCGTCAAGGCCTCCCGCGGAGCGCGCCTCGACGTGGTCGCCGCCGCACTCGTCTGAGTCACTCGTACGCGGACACCGGGCCGAGGCCGTAGCCGTTGCCCTTGGCGACCGGCACTAGGCGGGGCGTCCCATCGGCCGCAGCGGCAGGTCCCACTCGCCGACGTACCGCATCGCCTGACCGCCGGTGCCGACCTTGAACTGGATCAGTCCGACGTGCGGGTCGTCGGTGTCGAGGGTGGGGGTGATGCCGCGCAGGTCATAGACATCGCAGCCGGCCGCCGGCGAGTCGCGGATCATCGCCCACTGGCAGGCGTTGGAGCCGCGCACCTCGCGCTTCTCGGTGGAGGAGGCGCCGTAGAAGTACCACGCGTGGGCGCCTACGCGGACCAGGATGGTGACGGCGACCAGATCGCCCTGGTGGTGGGCCAGGTAGAGCTTGATCCGCTCGGGGTCCTCGGCGCTCAGCGCTGCGAACATGGTCTCGAAGTAGCGCAGCGGCCGGGGCGTGAAGCGGTCGCGCCCGGCGGTGTGGACGTAGAGGTGGACGTAGAGGTCGTGAAACGCCTTCAGGTCCTCATCGACCGTGACCTCGTCTCCCTCCTTGGCCGCCTTCTTGATGTTGCGGCGCCATTGCTGGTTCATGCCCCTGAGAAGGTCGTCCTCAGTCCTGCCGGCCAGCGGAACCTCGTACTTGAACTACGGATGCCCGACCCCGAACCCGTCCTCCGGGCTCTGCGGCAGCCAGCCGGCATCCCTGAGCCGACTGGTCACGCGGGCGCCGACCGGGTCGGCCCACTGGCTCCGCAGCCCGGTGAGCCGGTGGATGCCCGGGTCGGCGATGCCCTCCTTGACCTGGGCGGCGCTCCAGGTGTCCGTGCACACCGGCGGCCCGATCCGGATCGCGAACGCGCCCTGTGCCTTGAGGTACGCCGCCAGCGGATCGAGCCACGCGTCGATCTCGCCGGTCCAGTCGATGACCGGACCCTCGGGCAGATAGGCCAGCATGAAGCGGTCGAGCCGCGGCACCGGGCGGCGCAGGACAAGCCCTGCACCGACCAGCCGCCGACCGTCGAATCAGCCGAGGGGCTCGCTGTGCCACTCGGTCTTGACGCGGCCCCATGCCGGGGTCTGCAGGAAGCTGACCGACCTCCGTGTCCGCACGAACGCCAAGTGCTCGGCGACGCTGATCGGCCCGACGGTCAGCCTCACACCCGCCCCCTGCCGACCGAGGAGGACAAGGACACCGGAGACCGGGCTGCTGTTCGTGCTGGTTCGTTGCAGGACATGCCATGAGCCAAGGCGCCGCGGTGTTGCCGGCGCGTATGTGGTTTTCGATATGCCGACGATAGGTTCTGGGCCAGTGCCTGACGAGGCCGATCCCCTCCGCCGGCTTTTGCGCGATGTTCACCAGCTGATTCCGGCCGCCACCGGCAGGTGGTCGCTGCCGGTGGCCGGCAGCAGCCACGAGCTCTTCGGCTCCACGCCGCGGACGAGGATCTGGTCGATCCGCGCCACCGGGAACTTCGCCGGCCAGCTGAAGCCGAAGCCGTCCCCGGCCGCGTCCTGGACCGAGCGCAGCTGCGAGGTGATGCCGGCGAACGCGCGGTCGTCCATGGTGCCGTTCAGGTCACCGAGCAGCACCACCCGCTCGTTCCGATCGGCGGCGATGGCCTTGCCGAGCGCCTGCGCGCCTCTGTCCCGCGAGTCCGTCCAGAAGCCCGCCCTGGGATTCACCCGCACGGACCCCAGGTGGGCCACATACACCGCCAGCGGCCCGTGGCCGGTAGTCACCGTGGTGCGCAGCGCCCGGGTGTAGGTCAGCTTGATCTCGACCGGCTTGGTGTCCCCCAGCGGCCCGTAGTCCATCTTGATGTCGACCGGCTGGGTGTGGGACAGCGGCAGCTTGCTCCACAGTCCGACCGTGCCCTGCACCGTGTGGTAGGGGTACGCCTTCGCCAGCTCCTTCTCGTACGCGCCCTGGGCCTGCGGGGTGATCTCCTCCAGTGCCAGCACGTCCGCACCGGAGGCGACCAGGTCGCGGGCGGTGCCGGTCGGGTCGGGGTTGTTGGCGCCGACGTTGTGGCTGGCCACGGTGAGGTCACTGCCCGGGTGGGACTTGTCGCCGAGCAGCCCGCCGAAGAGGTTCAGCCACACCATGACCGGCAACAACAGCGCGGCCACCGCGGAGGCGGAGCGGCGCCACAGCGCCCCGGCCAGCAGCACCGGGACGAACAGGCCGAACCAGGGCAGGAAGGTCTCCACCAGGCTGCCGAGGCCACCGGTCCGATTCGGGATCTTCGCGTGCAGCAGCATAAAGAGGCCAAGGAGCAGCGCCAGTGCCGTGAGCACCGGGCCGCGCTTCCAGGGCCCCGGCCGGAAGCCGTTACGGATCGCCCGGCGTACACGCGCGCGCCAGGTCCCGCCGGTGCCGGCCGTCGGGGCACCGGCTCCGGTACCTGCCGCGCGGGTATCCGCCGGGCTGCCCTGTCCGGCCTCCGCCGTGTCCACCTGCGTCATCGTCTGCCCTCGCTCGTTACTGCTCACTGCTGCACTGCTGTTCACCGGTGCGTCCTCGGATCCTGGGTGGGGTCGGCATACATCCGCGGGCAGCCACGGTCGAGGGCCTTGAGCAGATCCGGATCGAGGTTGGCCACAGCCGAAAACGCGTCATCGAAGACCGTCACAGCGTCGAGAACGACATCGTCAGCCTCGCCCGGGGCACCACGGCGCTCACTCCTAGGCGTATTCGAGCGCGCTGCGGCCGAGGGCGACGAGGAAGGCGAGCGGACAAAGAAGGCAAGGAAGACGACGGGGGCGAGGACTGCGGCACCTGGTGGGCGGGGTCTGAGGCGATCACCGCTATGACGACTGTCGGGCCGACGGCAATCAGCCAGCGGACCCCGGCGGGTCCTTGTTCGTGCCGATGGCAGGGTTCGAGTCATGCCGCCAGTGAACGCAACACGGTGTTGCCGGCACGTATGCGGTTTTCGATACGCGGACGATATGTGCCGACTCTTAGCATCGGCAGCATGCGTGTGTTGATCGTCGAGGACGAGCCCTATATGGCAGAAGCCATCCGCGATGGCCTGCGCCTGGAAGCGATCGCGGCGGACATCGCAGGTGACGGCGACACCGCTCTGGAACTGCTGAGCATCAACACCTACGGCATCGCCGTTCTCGACCGCGACATCCCCGGCCCCTCCGGCGACGAGATCGCCAAACGCATCGTCGCCTCCGGCAGCGGCATGCCGATCCTCATGCTCACCGCCGCCGACCGGCTCGACGACAAGGCCACCGGGTTCGGACTCGGCGCCGACGACTACCTCACGAAGCCGTTCGAACTGCAGGAGCTCGTGCTCAGGCTCAGAGCACTCGACCGCAGGCGCGCCCACAACAGGCCGCCCGTGCGGGAGATCGCAGGCCTGCGGCTGGATCCGTTCCGCCGCGAGGTATACCGCGACGGCCGCTACGTCGCGCTCACCCGCAAACAGTTCGCCGTGCTCGAAGTCCTCGTCGCTGCCGAAGGCGGTGTCGTCAGCGCCGAAGAACTCCTGGAACGCGCATGGGACGAGAACGCCGACCCGTTCACCAACGCCGTGCGCATCACCGTCTCGGCCCTGCGCAAACGGCTCGGCGAACCCTGGCTGATCGCCACCGTGCCAGGCGTCGGCTACCGCATCGACGCGCAACCAGTGGCCGGACACGAGGGAGACGAGCGTGGATAGGTCACCTGGGGTGAGTGTTCGCCTCAAACTCACCCTCAGCTACGCCGGGTTCCTCATGGTGGCCGGTGCCCTGCTGCTCGCGGCGGTGTGGGTGTTCCTCCTCCGTTATGTCCCCGACCGCGCGATGCTCATCAACCCCGATGACAAGCCCACTAATGGTGTTTTTCCCGTCCGGTCCAACCTCCTGGACGTTTTCGCGCCGAGGGCAGCCGCAGTACTGGCGTTCCTGCTGGTGTTCGGCCTCGGGGGAGGGTGGATCCTCGCCGGCCGCATGCTCGCCCCCCTGACCCGCATCACGGACGCCACCCGCATGGCGACGAACGGATCACTCTCCCACCGAATCCGGCTACCGGGCCGCAAAGACGAGTTCCGCGAACTCGCCGACGCCTTCGACACCATGCTCGAACGACTCGAAGCACAGGTCGCCGAACAGCAGAGATTCGCCGCCAACGCCTCCCACGAACTGCGCACCCCGCTGGCGATCTCGAAGGCACTTCTCGACGTGGCCCGCACCGATCCGAACCACGACACCGGCGAACTCGTCGACCGCCTCCACGCCGTCAACGCCCGCGCCATCGACCTCACCGAGGCACTGCTCCTGCTCAGCCGCGCCAACCAGCGGTCCTTCACCCGAGAACACGTCGACCTGTCCCTCATTGCGGAAGAAGCCACCGAAACACTCCTCCCCCTCGCGGAAAAGCATGGCGTCACCCTCGAGAGCAACGGCGACATCGCCCCCACGATCGGATCGCAGGCGCTCCTGCTGCAGCTGACCACGAACCTCGTACAGAACGCGATCGTCCACAACCTGCCGGAACACGGCACCGTATGGGTCCACACCAGCGTCCGCCCCAAGACCGTGGTGCTCACTGTCGAAAACACCGGCAGGCAGCTCACCCCCCAGCTGGTCTCGACCCTCACCGAACCCTTCCAGCGCGACACCGAGCGCATCCACACCGGCCGGACAGGCGTCGGTCTGGGCCTGGCCATCGTCAAAACCATCACCCAGGCACACGACGGAACCCTCACCCTCACCCCGCGCTCTGCCGGCGGAATCCGCATCACTGTGGAACTACCCGCGACATCCCCGTACGCCGACAGGTGAAGAATCGGGGAATCGATGCGCGGCCAGCACAGTAGATCTACGACCATCTCCGGCACCCCTTCTCCCGGCGCGTGTACGACCGATTCGACTCCGACTCCGACTCCGACTCCGACTCCGACTCCGACTCCGACTTCGACTCCGACTCCGACTCCGACTCCGACTCCGACTGAAGATGCTGCTCGGTCAGCAGGGCCGGATCATCGGCCTCGCCTTCGCGACAGCTCCGGCGCCGTCGCGACGAACGCGGAGAACTCCTGCTTGCCCACCCGCGCCTTGATCGCCTCCGCCGTCCCCTCCGGAAGCGAAAGGCTCACCCGCGTCGCCGGGCCCTCGCAGATTTTGTACGTCGTCCCGGGCATACTCCCGGTTTGACAAACAAGTAGGAAAGCTGGAAGTCCGAAGCTGTCATCGCCCTCGACGCCTCCGACCAGCCATGAAACCCAGGGAAACGCCAGGGGAGCGGGGAGCTCCGCAAACGCCGGAGAAATTGGGCCTCCTTGGGCCCCCGTCAGCACCACCGTGCTGACATGTCAGCACACAAAAAGCCCCTCCGAACTGCGTTTCCGCAGTTCAGAGGGGCTATATGAGTGGAGCCTAGGGGAGTCGAACCCCTGACATCTGCCATGCAAAGACAGCGCTCTACCAACTGAGCTAAGGCCCCGGAAGTGGAACGTCCGGCCGAAAGAACCCCTTCCGACTGGCGCCGGAGACCAGAGTACCGGGTCACCCCCGGGATCTCGCAAAAAGATTGGGGTCCCCGTGGACAACCACTCTCCGTAAGATGCTCGACGTGGTTCGCTACAGCGAACCGCGGTTTTTGGGGAAGCGATGGGGAGACGCAAATGGACGCCGCACAGCAGGAAGCAACCGCGAGAGCCCGGGAGCTGCAGCGGAACTGGTACGGGGAGCCGTTGGGGGAGCTCTTCCGTAGGCTCATAGACGATCTGGGGCTCAACCAGGCGCGTCTTGCCGGGGTGTTGGGCCTGTCCGCGCCCATGTTGTCGCAGCTGATGAGCGGTCAGCGCGCCAAGATCGGCAATCCGGCGGTGGTGCAGCGTGTGCAGCTGTTGCAGGACCTGGCGGGGCAGGTCGTGGACGGCAGCGTAAGCGCCGCTGAGGCAACTGAGCGTATGGACGAGATCAAGAAGTCGCAGGGGGGCTCGGTGCTCAGCAACACCACACAATCTACGAGCAGTTCAGGGGCGCCCACGGTGAAGCGGGTGGTCCGGGAGATCCAGTCCCTGCTGCGCTCGGTCGCAGCTGCGGGGGACATCATCGACGCGGCGGACACTCTCGCCCCGACCCACCCGGAACTGGCAGAGTTCCTTCGGGTGTACGGCGCCGGCCGCACTTCTGACGCGGTCGCTCACTACCAGTCGCACCAGAGCTGAGCAAAGCCCGGCCGCCGCACGCCGGGCGCCGGGCGCCTGGGGGGCTTGCGATGTTTCCGGACGCCGCATGTCAGGCAACCGAGCGCCTCATCGGGGTTCGCGCGGCCGGGCGCCTCTGTGAAGTACCGGACGGCCGGGACTTCACAGAGGTCCCGGCGTCCGTGCACGTCGGAAGAGGTCATCGGACCGACCACCGCAGGGGGGCGACGCACGACCATGGGTGAGGTTTTCGCCGGCCGGTACGAACTGGTCGACCCGATCGGGCGTGGGGGAGTCGGTGCCGTCTGGCGCGCCTGGGATCACCGGCGGCGCCGGTATGTGGCGGCCAAGGTGTTGCAGCAGAGCGACGCGCATGCCCTGCTCCGCTTCGTCCGTGAGCAGGCGATGCGCATCGATCATCCGCATGTCCTCGCTCCCGCCAGCTGGGCCGCCGACGACGACAAGGTCCTGTTCACGATGGACCTGGTCGCCGGGGGTTCGCTGGTCCACCTGGTAGCGGACTATGGTCCCTTGCCGCCACTGTTCGTCTGCACCCTGCTCGACCAGCTTCTGTCCGGGCTTACCGCCGTGCACGCCGAGGGGGTCGTGCACCGGGACATCAAGCCTGCCAACGTGCTGCTGGAGGCTACCGGCAAGGCTCGGCCACGGCTTCGTCTGTCCGACTTCGGCATCGCGATGCGGCTGGGCGAGCCACGGCTGACGGAGCCCAACTACGTGGTGGGGACGCCCGGTTACTTCGCTCCGGAGCAGATGCTGGGCGCCGAGCCGGACTTTCCCGCCGATCTGTTCGCGGTGGGTCTGGTCGCCCTGTATCTGCTGGAGGGTGCCAGGCCGGATGCCAAGGCGCTGATCGAGTACTTCGCGGAGAACGGCACGCCGGCGGCTCCCCGTGGCATCCCGGAACCGCTGTGGCAGGTCGTGGCCACCTTGGTGCAGCCCGACCCGCAGGCGCGGTTCCGCACCGCCACGGGGGCGCGCAAGGCGCTCGTCTCCGCCGCCGAGCTGCTGCCGGAGCCTGGCCCCGACGACGAGTTGATCGACGTATTCGACCAACTCGGGCCGCTCCCTGAGGGGTTCGGCCCAGAGGGTCCGCTCGGGGCCACACCGGGCGTGCGCGCCGGTGACGTATCTCTCCGGCCGGGCTCGACCGCCGTAGCGGCACAACTCGATCTGGGTGAGGTGCCGTTGGGGGCGGAGCCTGTGTCTGGCCCTGCCCCTGGCTCGGCACGTGGCGCTGGGCGTGGAGCCGGCCTTGACGCTGAGGGTGGAGCCGGCCCCGACGCTGGCCGTGGAACTCGTACCGGGGTCGGCGCTGGCTCTCACCATCGGTCTGAGGCTGGCACTGGGGCTTCTGAGGCTGGCGTGGGGGCTTCTGAAGCTGACACTTGGGCTGAGGCGAAGGCAGGCACTGGGGCCGAGGCGGAGGCAGGGACTGGGCTCGACCCGGTTCCCGGCTCTGCCCACGACTCCCGGTCCTGGCAACCGGGCTCGGGCTACGACCAAGGTGAGGACTCCGGGTCTGGGTCCGGGTCTGGGTCCGGGTCGAGGCCCGGGTCGGGGCCCGGGTCGGGGCCCGGGTCGGGGCCCGGCTCCGGTTCGGGCTCCGGTTCGGGTTCGGGCTCCGGCTCCGGCTCCGGCTCCGGCTCCGGCTCCGGCTCCGGCTCCGGGCCATGGCATCACGGCTCGGGATCCCTGTCCCAGAGGCCCGTCTCCGGTGCGACGTGGCCGAGGTCCGTCTCCGATGGCATACGCCCCGAGTCCAGGGACGATGGTGGACAGCCGGGATCTGTCCCCACCAACGTACGACCGAATCCCCCCGCCAATGATGGTGCCGCACCCCCGCACCCCGCGTCCGCCCCCGTACCTCCACAGCCCTCCTCGATGTCGGACACCGGAAGCTTCCACCTGCCCCCACCCCAGGCGGCCATCCCCCACACCCAGCCCCACCCCCAGCAAGAGCCGCACCAGGCGTGGCACGAGACGCAGCAATACCCCGCCCCCCACCAACCACCGCACCAGCCGCCACACCAGCCCGAGCAGCCCCCCACTCCCCCCACCGCGGTCGCGCTCCCGGCTCCAACTCCCCCCTACGCTCAGCCTTTCGAACCCACGCCCACGCCTACACAAGTGCCCTCCCCCCATCGGCCCGTCTCCCTGTCCGCCGCGATGCCGCAGCACGTTTACGCCCCTACTGGTTCATACACCGCTCGGTCCCCGCAGGTTCCACCTCGGGCGGGGGCATTTTCGGAGCATGGCCTCGGCTGGGCGCGACGGCGTCCAGGACCTCCCGCGAAGGTGGCCGTCCCGGTGCTGCTTCTCGCGCTGGTCTGCTTCGCGGTGGGTTTCTGGGCGTTGACCCAGATCTGAATGGAGCCCGTCCGGAGCAACGACTCGCAGCACGGCCGGTTCGTCGGTCTACCGGTGGCGCGGCGCGCGACGGTTTCTCGGAGTCGACGTCTGCGGACTCGGAGCCGGAACCGGAACCGGAACCGCGTCCGCGTCCGCATCCTCCGGCACCCGCCCCGCCCGGCGCGCGACCACCGTCCACATGACGAGCGCCAGCACCAGGAAACTCCCCACGCCGATCCCACCCGCGGCCACCAGCTTCATCGTGCCGCTGCCGCCGCCGCTACCGCTGCTACGTCCGCTACCGCCACGATCACCGTCGTCGCCCGCCGCGCCCTCAAAAGGCCCTGACGGAACGTCGAACGCGTCCCGCGGCTGCGCCCGCCCCGCGTACGCCGGCCCCGCCTGCGCGGCGCCGCCCACCCGCACACGAAGGGTCAGCCCGAACGGCCCGTCGCCGAACTTGTCGGCGACCTGCTCGGCGAGATGGACCACGAGGTAGTACGAGCCGGCGAACCGCATCTCGCTCACGCGGTTGCTGGGGGCATAGCGGTTTTCATAGGCGACGGGAGGCAGCGGATCCAGCGTGGCCGAACGCTGGCTGCCGTCGTATCCGGAACCCTCGTCGTCGACGAGGCCACGTACGGGGTTGTACAGGGACATCGCCAGGGCCGTGCCCAGATAGCCGTCGCCGCCGCTGTTCGAGCTGCCCAGTTCGGCGGTGGTGTAGAGCTGTTGTCCCCAGTCGACGGGCACCTTGTAGAAGAGCGTCTGTCCGGGACTGATCGTGTCCTGCCAGACTCCCTGTTCAAGGCTGGTCGCCCGGGTGAAGCCCGCGCCACCTCCGCGGGACTCCGGGTCACCCGTGAGGGCGTCCGGCGGGGCGGAGTTCCACGTCTCGGGCGCGCTCGTCGAACCGGCCTTCTTCAGGCTGGGCTCCGACGCATAGGTGAGCTCCAGGTCCCAGTCGCCGGAGGAGGAGCCCGTCGTACCACTGCGCTCGACGACGACGTAGTACGTCCCCGCTGTCTGGCAGGCGTACTGCTCACCGTCGCTCTCCCGCGACGCCCAGGCGGCAATGGGGTGGGAGCTCTGGGTGGCGCCGAAGTGGGTGGTCCCGGAGAAGGAGCAGTTGCGGCTGTTGCCGTCCTGCACGGACACCCTGATGCCATCCCCGTAGGTGACCGTTTCGCCCGTCCCGGGAATGGCGGTGGCAGAGACGTACGCGTTGGATGTGGCATCGAGTTCGAGACGGTAGTAGAGCTTGCCGTCCCTTCCTATGGAGCTCCTGTATGCCCTTCCTGGCTCCAGACGTACGGAGTGGGTGGTGTCCGCGGTGCCTTCGACCGGGGTGGCGTCCTCGGCGAAAGCGTACGGCTTCGGCGTACCGGAGGCTTCCCACTGCGTACCGGAAGCTCCCACCTGCTTATCGGCGGCTCGCACCTGCGTACCGGCTGCGGCTCTCTGCCCCGGCAGTGCGACCGCCGCGCACAGGGCCGTTGCCACGACCGTCATCGCCGTGGTGGCCGCGAGCGCCCGGCCGTGCCACGACATCGCGCGCCACCGTGCCCTGCGCCGCCCCATCGCGCGCCACCCCTCGTTGTAGGCCTACCCGTTGGCCTATCCGTCGGCCTATCCGTCGGCATGCCCTCTCGCATGCCCGTCAGCTTGTCCGTCAGCTTGTCCGTCGGCATGTTCGTCAGCTTGTCCGTCAGCTTGTCTCAGCATGTTCGTAGACATGGTCGTACGCGTATACGCAGCCGTACGGCACAGCCGTGGCCGCCCTGGATCGTGGCCCATCCTGCCCCGACCGCGACCTCGCTACCCGCGCTATCCGGACGAGCGGCCGAAAGACCCCTCTACGTAGTGCTCGAGTTCCTCATCGCAATTCAATCGTTTGCTCTCGTGAATCGAAGGTTCCCGGGCAACACAAAACCCCGACCGCGAGGCGGCCGGGGTCTGCTCTGAGACTGTCGTCTCGACTGTTGTCGATACTCACGAACCCGTGGGCACGGAGTCAGTCGCCTCCGTCCACAGATCCTGCTCGGCGCGATCCGCCTGGATCTGGCGGTACACGAGGAGCCCGCCGATGGCGGCCAGTGCGACCAGGAGGAGCTTCTTCACCGCGCGACCTCGTCTTTCCTTGACGTAGGGGACTTCTGGCGCCCGACTATACACACCGACCGATATCGATCGGTGACCTGCGTCGACGACCAACTCACCACCGGGGCAGCGCATTAGAGGCCAGGGAAACCGCTCCGATCAAAGGGTGATCACCCCCCTTCGGAAGGTGACCGCCTCCGTCCTGGCTCTCTCTTCTCCGGCTCTTCTCCGGATTGCGGGCCTCATGCGCCCGTCCGAGTGACAGTTCATCGGAAGATCGACACGCCACGAGCGTCGGTCCACCACTTCACGACCCCCATACACATCATGAGGAAAGTACGCAAATCACCCAACCCGAAAGTGAGGGATCATGGCCAGGAACCAGGCAATGAAGCTGTGGACCGCCATCGTGACGCTCCTCCTCTCCGTGTGCACGGCGGCCGGATTCATCACGACGACCGCAGCCGCGGCCGTACCTCAGTCTGCGCCCGTCCGCAACGCCGGGGCCCCGGCCGTGACGGTTCAGGCGGCGCCCCTCGGGTCCGGGGCCCACGATCGGGGCCTGCCTCCGACGATGAAGCAGCGCATCCGGGCAGAGGCCCACGGTTCGTCCCCCTCCTGCCGTCATCGCCCGCCTCTGGACGCAACCGCGCCCGAGGTGACCGACTCCTCGGCCACAACAGGCACGACGACGGAAACCGGATCCACCAGCACGGTCGACTGCCTCACCGGCGCTCGATGACCAACAGGTGCCGCCCCGTACGTCAGAGGGTGCCAGCAGATCTACCTGAGCCGTGTCACGCGAGTTCGCCAGGCAGTTCGACGCGCGTGCCGCAGAAGCAGAACGGTGTCGCCTCGGCGGTGGCCGGCGCGTCCAGGTCGGTCGCGAGGATCTCCTGCAGTTCCAGAGAAAGTGGACACAATTCCCCCAAGTCGCAGCGGTGCCAGTGACCTTCAGAGGACGCGGCTGAGCTGGAGCATCGCCTCGGCGTTCTTGACCAGGTCACGCTGCCTGGACTCGGGCAGCTGCCGGTAGAGCCGCAGCAGCTGCGCTTCTCGTTCCTCGCAGCTGGGACCGGGTACCGACCGTCCGACGGAGGCGAAGAAGTCCCGCGGTGTGGTCTTCACACCCCAGCGACGGAACACCTCCACCATCGCCTGCAGTTTCTCCCGGTCGATGCGGGACGTGCCGCGGGTCCGGTTCACCCACGCGTTGAGCGTGGGGTACGAGATGCCTGCCTGCTCGGCCAGATCCTTCTGTGTCCGGCCCGGCGCTTGGGTAAGAAGGCGTTCCAACAGGGCAGCCAGGTCTTCACCCCCGTGGGCGAAGTCCGCACTGGAGCTGAGTTCGCCGGATGGATGAGGGCGTTTGGTCACGTTTGCGAGCATCGACCAACACCATCCGCTTGCGCAAGTAGGTCGCAGCTCGACGTCCAATATTCCGGGAACGGGTGACATTCCGCGCTGCCCGTGTCCTACGGCGTACCCCTCAGTGCTCTCGGTCCACACGGGCTCTTGTCTTCTGATGTTATCTACATCTACGCGAAGATTGAATATAGACAGCACGGCCTCGCCCCCGAACCCGCTGACCGTCTGACCGTCTGACCGTCTGACCGTCTGACCGTCTGACCGTCCACGATCAGGCCCGCGCCACCACGGGCCGTCGGCCGATTCCAGGGCCTCCTCGACGCCGCTTCCGGCGTCGTCCGACACGAGAGCCGACGGCCCCGTCCATCGTCCGCCGCCGCCCGCGGTCGTCGCTGGACGTAGGTGCCAACAAGGTACGGACGTGGCAAAGGTCAGGACGTAACAAAGACCCCCAACCACGATTGATTGGGGGCCTTCATGATGTGGGGCTAACAGGATTTGAACCTGTGGCCTCATCCTTATCAGGGATGCGCTCTAACCAACTGAGCTATAGCCCCGCCGCGCTTTGCGGTGTACGTCCCGCGCGCTGACCTCTGAAGATTAGCGCACGACGCGGCCAGTCCCAAAATCGATAGTCGGCGGACGTTTGAGAGGCTGCCGACTCGTGCCTACTCGTCCTCGGCCAGGGTCAGCTCGATGCCACCGACGAAGCCGGCGGAGAGGTTGTAGATGAACGCGCCGAGCGTGCCGAGCGCGGTGGCGAGGACGACGTCGATGACCGCGATGACCGACGTGAACATCAGGACGTGCGGCAGGGAGAGGTACGACTGCAGGTCGAAGCCGTTCGACTCGTTCGAGCCCGTTGCCTCGGAGATGGTGCCGCCGACCGTCGAGAAGACGCCCATCGCGTCCATGACCATCCACAGCACCGCGGCCGCGACGATCGTGCAGATGCCGAGGGCGATGGAGAGCAGGAAGCTGACCTTCATCACCGACCACGGGTCGGCCTTGGCGACCCGCAGCCGTGCCTTGCGCGTCCGCGGCACCGTGCGCGCGCCGGTGCGCGGTCGGCGGACCGCGCCCGAAGGCGCCTGAGCCGGGTACGCCTGCGGCGGGTGGTACGGCTGTGCGGGCTGCGACGACTGCCGCTCCCCTGGCAGCGGCGAACCGGGCAATGGTGAACCCGACAGGGGCGCGCCCGGCAGGGACGAACCCTGCTGCGGTGGCCCCGCCACCGGCGAACCAGGTGCCTGCGGCGCTCCTGCCGGGGCCTCCCCGCCCATGTAACTCTGGGCCTGCGGGCCTCGGGTGTCCGTCACAGTTCCCCCCTGGGATCCATGAGAATCATGGGAGTCAGTCGCATCCATGGCGGGGCCACGGCCGCCGTCCGTTTCCGTACCGGTCGATCCGGCGCCCGTGGCTCCGCTCACGATGACTCACTCCTCGCGCTACTCGGCCGAGGACGGCTCGCCCTCTTCCGTACCGACTGCCTCGACGCCTTCGGCGGTCTCGTCCACGGCGTCCTCGCCGTCGACTTCCTCCGCCTCGCGACCGGCCTCGGCGTTACGAGCGATACCGACGACGGCATCGCGCTTGCCCAGATTGATCAGTTGAACGCCCATGGTGTCACGGCCCGTCTCCCTGACCTCGTTGACTCGCGTACGAATCACACCACCGGACAGCGTGATGGCGAGAATCTCATCGGTCTCCTCGACCACCAACGCGCCCACGAGAGATCCACGGTCCTCGACGATCTTGGCGGCCTTGATGCCCAGGCCACCGCGACCCTGGACGCGGTACTCGGCGACGTTGGTCCGCTTCGCGTACCCACCGTCTGTGGCAGTGAACACGAACGTACCGGGTCGAACAACATTCATCGAGAGCAGCTGGTCTCCCTCGCGGAAGCTCATGCCCTTGACACCCGAGGTCGCGCGGCCCATCGGTCGCAGCGCGTCGTCCGTAGCCGTGAACCTGATCGATTGTGCCTTCTTGCTGATCAGAAGCAGATCGTCCTCGGCCGAGACGAGTTCGGCTCCGATCAGTTCGTCGTCGGAACCGTCCTCCGTTTCACGGAGATTGATCGCGATGACGCCGCCCGAACGCGGGGAATCGTAATCCTTAAGAGGCGTCTTCTTCACCAGACCCCCCTTGGTGGCCAGGATCAGATAGGGCGCCGCTTCGTAGTCACGGATCGCGAGGATCTGCGCGATCTGCTCATCCGGCTGGAAGGCCAGCAGGTTGGCGACGTGCTGGCCACGCGCGTCGCGGCCGGCGTCCGGAAGCTCGTACGCCTTCGCGCGGTAGACGCGGCCCTTGTTGGTGAAGAACAGCAACCAGTGGTGCGTCGTCGACACGAAGAAGTGGTCGACGATGTCGTCCTGCTTCAGCTTCGTGCCGCGTACGCCCTTGCCGCCGCGCTTCTGCGAGCGGTAGTCCTCGGTCTTGGTGCGCTTGATGTAGCCGCCGCGCGTGATGGTGACGACGATGTCCTCTTCGGCGATCAGGTCCTCCATGGACATGTCGCCGTCGAAGGGAATCAGCTTGGAGCGGCGGTCGTCGCCGAACTTGTCGACGATCGCGGCGAGTTCCTCGCTGATGATCTGCCGCTGACGCACCGGCGAAGCAAGGATCGCGTTGTACTCGGTGATCTTCGCCTGGAGTTCGTCGTGCTCCTGGATGATCTTCTGGCGCTCCAGGGCGGCCAGTCGGCGCAGCTGCATCTCAAGGATGGCGTTGGCCTGGATCTCGTCGATCTCCAGGAGGCCCATCAGGCCCACGCGCGCGATCTCGACGGTGTCACTGCGCCGGATCAGCGCGATGACGTCGTCGATGGCGTCCAGGGCCTTCAGGAGGCCACGCAGGATGTGCGCGCGCTCCTCGGCCTTGCGCAGCCGGAACTTCGTCCGGCGGACGATGACCTCGATCTGGTGCGTCACCCAGTGGCGGATGAACGCGTCGAGCGACAGCGTGCGCGGGACGCCGTCGACCAGCGCCAGCATGTTGGCGCTGAAGTTCGACTGCAGATCGGTGTGCTTGTAGAGGTTGTTCAGTACGACCTTGGCGACCGCGTCCCGCTTCAGGACGATGACCAGGCGCTGGCCCGTGCGCGAGGACGTCTCGTCACGGACGTCGGCGATGCCGCCGACCTTGCCGTCCTTGACGAGGTCGGCGATCTTCTGCGCGAGGTTGTCCGGGTTGACCTGGTAGGGGAGTTCGGTGACCACCAGACACTGGCGGTTCTGGATCTCCTCGACCTCGATGACCGCGCGCATCGTGATGGAGCCACGACCCGTGCGGTAGGCCTCCTCGATGCCTTTTCGGCCCACTACTAGGGCACCACTCGGGAAATCGGGCCCCTTGATGCGCTCGATCAGGGCGTCCAGGAGCTCCTCGTGGGAGGCCTCGGGGTTCTCCAGGTACCACTGGGCGCCGGCCGCGACCTCGCGGAGGTTGTGCGGCGGGATGTTGGTCGCCATGCCGACCGCGATGCCCGCCGAGCCGTTGATCAGCAGGTTCGGGAAGCGGGCCGGCAGGACGGTCGGCTCCTGGGAGCGGCCGTCGTAGTTGTCCGTGAAGTCGACGGTCTCCTCGTCGATGTCACGGACCATCTCCATGGACAGCGTCATCAGCTTGCACTCGGTGTACCGCATGGCGGCGGCCGGGTCGTTGCCCGGGGAACCGAAGTTGCCGTTGGAGTCCACGAGCGGCATCCGCATCGACCACGGCTGCGCGAGGCGGACCAGCGCGTCGTAGATCGAGGAGTCACCGTGCGGGTGGTAGTTGCCCATGACGTCGCCGACGACGCGGGCGCACTTGTAGAAGCCCTTCTCGGGCCGGTAGCCGCCGTCGTACATGGCGTACAGGACGCGGCGGTGGACGGGCTTGAGACCGTCCCGTACGTCGGGCAGCGCGCGCGACACGATGACGGACATCGCGTAGTCGAGGTAGGAGCGCTGCATCTCGGTCTCGAGCCCGACGGGCTCGACGCGCTGGGCGATGGCGCCCTCTTCAGGCGTACTGGGAGTGTTCTCGTCGGCCATTGCTGGTGAAGATCCTTCCTGGTGCGGTCAGCTGAGACCGACTCAGATGTCGAGGAAGCGGACGTCCTTGGCATTGCGCTGGATGAACGCGCGGCGCGCCTCGACGTCCTCGCCCATGAGGACCGAGAACAGGTCGTCGGCCTGGGCGGCGTCGTCGAGGGTGACCTGGCCGAGGACGCGGTGTTCCTGGTCCATGGTCGTGATGCGCAGCTCCTCGGCGTTCATCTCGCCGAGACCCTTGAAGCGCTGGACCGAGTCCTCGCGGATGCGCTTCCCGGCCTGCTTGCCCAGCTCGATCAGCGCGTCACGCTCCCGGTCCGAGTAGGCGTACTCGAAGTCCTCGCGGCCCCACTTGATCTTGTAGAGCGGCGGACGCGAGAGGAACACGTGCCCGGCCTCGACCAGCGGCCGCATGAAGCGGAACAGGAACGTCAGCAGCAGAGTGTTGATGTGCTGCCCATCGACGTCGGCGTCCGCCATCAGGATGATCTTGTGATAGCGGAGCTTCGCGATGTCGAAGTCCTCGTGGACCCCGGTACCGAAGGCCGAGATCAGCGCCTGGATCTCCTGGTTCTGCAGGATCTTGTCGATCCGCGACTTCTCGACGTTGAGGATCTTGCCTCGGATCGGAAGGATCGCCTGGTACTGCGGGTTGCGGCCCGACTTGGCCGAGCCTCCGGCGGAGTCACCCTCGACGATGAAGATCTCGCACTTGGTGGGGTCGTTCGACTGGCAGTCGGAGAGCTTGCCGGGCAGGGACGCCGACTCCAGCAGGCCCTTGCGGCGGGTGAGGTCACGCGCCTTGCGGGCCGCCACGCGCGCGGTGGCCGCCTGGATGGACTTGCGGATGATGTCCGAAGCCTCGTTCGGATTGCGGTCCAGCCAGTCCGTCAGACGCTCGTGCACGACCTTCTGTACGAAGGTCTTCGCCTCGGTGTTGCCCAGCTTCGTCTTGGTCTGACCCTCGAACTGCGGCTCGCCGAGCTTGACCGAGATGATCGCGGTCAGACCCTCGCGGATGTCGTCACCCGTGAGGTTGTCGTCCTTCTCGCGCAGCAGCTTCTTGTCGCGCGCGTACCGGTTGATCAGACCGGTCAGAGCGGCCCGGAAGCCCTCTTCGTGCGTGCCGCCCTCGTGCGTGTGGATGGTGTTGGCGAAGGAGTACACACCCTCGCTGTAGCCGCTGTTCCACTGCATCGCGACCTCGAGGGAGAGCAGGCGCTCCTTGTCCTCGGCCTCGATGTCGATCACGGTGTCGTGGACGACCTCTCCCTTGCGGGAGTTCAGGTACTTCACGAAGTCGACGATGCCGCCCGCGTAGTGGTACGTGACGGACTTGACCTCGGCGATCTCGTCCGCCCCCGCCTCGTCCGCACCGGCCGTGGCCTTCGCCGACTCGCGCTCATCAGTGAGTTTGATGGTCAAACCCTTGTTGAGGAACGCCATCTCCTGGAGGCGCCGCGACAGCGTCTCGAAGGAGTAGTCGGTGGTCTCGAAGATGTCCGGATCGGCCCAGAACGTGACCGTCGTACCGGTCTTGTCCGTCTCTTCGTTGCGCGCCAGCGGTGCGGTGGGGACGCCCAGCTTGTAGTCCTGCGTCCAGCGGTAGCCGTCGGTCTTGACCTCGACGGCGACCTTCGTGGACAGCGCGTTGACGACGGAGACGCCCACGCCGTGCAGACCGCCGGAGACCGCGTAGCCGCCGCCGCCGAACTTGCCGCCCGCGTGCAGCACGGTCAGCACGACCTCGACGGCGGGCTTGCCCTCGGACGGGACGATGCCCACCGGGATGCCGCGGCCGTTGTCGATGACTCGCACGCCGCCATCGGCCAGGATCGTCACGTCGATGGTGTCCGCGTGACCGGCCAGCGCCTCGTCGACGGAGTTGTCCACGACCTCCTGCACCAGGTGGTGCAGGCCGCGCTCACCGGTCGAGCCGATGTACATACCGGGTCGCTTGCGGACCGCGTCCAGACCCTCGAGGACGGTGATGGCGTTGGCGTCGTACGAGGCGGAGACCTCGCCGTTCGAGGAGATTGCCTCGCCGTTCGCGCCTGCGTCGGTGGACGGGATGTTCTCGTTGGGGTTGCCGGAATCGGCCACGAAGCGCCCTTTCTGGCACAGCACAAGCCAAACTCCTGGCGGGTGGCCGGAGAGGCTGCGGCGTGTTGCGTTGGTAAGCCCTAGTCAGCGTTGCTCGGTCTGTCCCACAAGTGGGGCGGGATTAGCTTCCAGTCTACCGGTAGCGCCGACAGTGATGGGGGTTTGCCGGTACCTGAGTCCGCATGTGCCGCCCTGAACCGGTCTCTGCCGACTCCCCATATGCGGACCCGGGCTCAAAGAGGCTTACAGCGGCACTCAGCGCTTCCGGGTGTCAACCCTTGGCTACTGCCGAGTCAGGTCGGTGTTCGCAACCGCATCCGGTCAACCACGGCCGACGGTTCCAGCCTGTGCCGATCACCCGTAGGTGTCGCCGGGACCCTTGCTTCCAGGGGCGCGCAGGGGCCCGAAGCGGCGGGGGGGACCCCCGGGACCCTGCACCTTGATCAGCCGCACCGTGCCGTGCCCGAGGTCCTGATTCAGCCGTTTCACCAACTCCGGGGCGAGCAGCCGCAACTGGGTCGCCCAGGCGGTCGAGTCGCACTGCACGGTCAGCACCCGCTCGGCCGGATCGTCGTCGTACCGCAGCGGAACGCAGTGCTTGGCCAGGTCGTCGCCGACTATCTCCGGCCAGCGCCCCATCACACCGCCCACCGCAGCCGGGGTCTCCCAGCCGCGCTCGGTGAGCAGCCGGTTGATGGCGGCACCGAGCGCCATGGGGTCGCGCCCGTCGGCGCGCGCGCCGGAGCGCAGCCCGCCACCGCGCCGCGCCTGCTTCTTCTGCTGAGCGGCGTCCCCACGCGCGCGTGCCTGTTCCTTCGCGGCACGCAGGGCCACCCGCGCGAGGTCGACGCCGGACGGCTCGGGCACCTTGGGTGCCGCTCCCGGGTCGGGTGTGTTCTCCGTCATACGCGCTCCACCCCGCCCTCGGAAACGGAGTAACGCGTGCCCGTCAGTACGCCGGGTACGTCGTCGTCGACCGCGGCGGTCACCAGCACCTGCTCGCCCGGAGCGACGAGTTCCGCGAGCCGTTCCCTCCTGCGGGTGTCCAGCTCGGCGAAGACATCGTCCAGAACCAGCACCGGCTCGTTGCCCTCGGACCTGAGCAGGTCGTACGAGGCCAGGCGCAGCGCCAGCGCGTACGACCAGGACTCACCGTGTGACGCATATCCCTTCGCGGGCAGCTGGCCGAGCCTGAGCAGCAGTTCGTCCCGGTGAGGGCCCACCAGGGTGACACCCCGCTCGATCTCCTGCTTGCGGGACTCCAGGAGGGCGGCCATGAGCTGCTCGTACAGCTCCTCGCGCGCGTGGCCGACGATTTCGGGTGACGAGGGCTTGTACTCCAGCGCGATCGGGCCGCCGCCGGGCGCCAGCTGCTCGTACGCCTTGTCGGACAGCGGCTGGATCGCGGAGACCAGGTCGAGCCGCTGGGCGAGCAGCTCGGCGCCCACCCGCGCGAGGTGCTGGTCCCAGACGTCGAGGGTGGACAGGTCCATGGTGCGACCGCCGTGCCGCCGGGCCAGTGCGGCCGACTTCAGGAGCGTGTTGCGCTGCCTGAGGACCCGGTCGTAGTCGGAGCGGACGCCCGCCATGCGCGGGGAGCGGGCGGTGATCAGCTCGTCGAGGAAGCGGCGCCGCTCGCCGGGGTCGCCCTTGACGAGGGCGAGATCCTCGGGAGCGAACAGCACCGTACGTACGATGCCCAGCACGTCACGGGGTCTGACCTGCGAGGACCTGTTGATGCGGGCACGATTCGCCTTGCCGGGGTTCAGCTCCAGCTCGATGAGCTGCTGGCGCTCGCCCTGACGGACATTGGCCCGGATGATCGCGCGGTCGGCGCCCATGCGCACCAGCGGGGCGTCGGAGGAGACGCGGTGACTGCCGAGGGTCGCGAGGTAGCCGATCGCCTCGACCAGGTTCGTCTTGCCCTGTCCGTTGGGGCCCACGAACGCGGTGACGCCCGGGTCGAGCGGGACCTCGACCCGGGCGTAGGAACGGAAGTCGGCCAGCGACAGATGCGTGACGTGCATGGTCGTTCGCCGACCTCCCCCAGGTTGTGGATCCGCGGGCCCTCGGCCTGTGGATCTGTGGATTACTTCTTCTCGACCGCGTGGCCGCCGAACTGGTTGCGTAGTGCCGCGACCATCTTCATCTGCGGTGAGTCGTCCTGGCGGGACGCGAAGCGGG